>JBOGOY010000175.1:0-7096 GCA_050748185.1 Pyrinomonadaceae bacterium | reverse complement strand
TTTGGACTTTGGACCTTGGACTTTGGACCTTGAACCCATGCTTAAGATCATCAACGTCGTCGGCGCGCGCCCGAACTTCATGAAGGTCGCGCCGATCGTGGAGGCGATGGCGCGCCGCCCGCGCGAGTTCCAACCCCTGTTGGTCCACACGGGCCAGCACTACGACGCGCGGATGTCCGACGCCTTCTTCAGCGATCTCGCGCTGCCGGAGCCGGACGTGCACCTCGGCGTCGGGTCCGGGTCGCACGCGCAGCAGACCGCCAATGTGATGACGGCCTTCGAGCCGGTCGTCCTCAGGGAAAAACCCGATTGGGTCATCGTCGTCGGCGACGTTAACTCGACGCTTGCGTGCGCGCTCGTCTGCTCGAAGCTCGGGGTGAGGGTGGCGCATGTCGAGGCGGGCTTGCGGAGCCGCGACCGCACGATGCCGGAAGAGATCAACCGCCTGCTGACCGATCAGCTCGCCGACCTGCTCCTGACGCCCTCGCCCGATGGCGACGAGAACCTGCTCAAAGAGGGCATTCCGCCGGAGCGTATCCGCCTCGTCGGCAACGTGATGATCGACGCGCTCTTCGCCAACCTCGAACGCGCGAAGCAGTCGCGGGTGCGCGACGAACTCGGCCTCGGCAGTGGGCAGGCTTACGCCGTCGTCACGCTGCACCGCCCGTCGAATGTGGACGAGCCCCAAACGCTGACCGGCATCATCTCGGCCCTCGAACAGATTAGCGAGCGGTTGACGATCGTCTTCCCGGTTCACCCGCGCACGCGGCGCAACCTCGCGGAGTTCGGTCTGGCGGCGCGCGTCGGCGCGCTGGGCACGCGGTTGCGCCTCGTCGAGCCGCTCGGCTACCTCGACTTCCTGCGCCTCTACAGCGGCGCGCGGTTGGTGCTGACCGACTCGGGCGGCTTGCAGGAAGAGACGACCGCGCTCGGCATCCCGTGCCTCACGCTGCGCGAAAACACCGAGCGCCCCATCACCGTCACGCACGGGACCAACCGCGTCGTCGGCACAGACCCGCGGCGTATCGTCCGCGAAGCCTTCGCCGCGCTCGACGCGCCGCCCGACGCGCCGGAAGAACCGATCTGGGACGGGCAGGCCGCCGACCGCATTCTGAACGCATTATTGGAAGCGTGAAGGGAAGTGATGAATGATGAATGATGAGTAATGAATCAGGAGCAGGTGGTCTGTCATTCATCATTCATCATTTCGCACTCATCATTTTCTCGGTGTCCTCTGTGGCTCAGACTTTTGCCAGATGGCTCTTGAATTGACGCCCCTGCGGGGCTCCAATGCCATATTTCTCCGAAGGAGTTTTTCCCATGACGCCTGTACCTGTTAGCCGTCCCGAACCCGGCGAGTACGCGCCTTACTACGAACGTTACGTCTCGCTGGTCCCCGAAACCGATCTCCTGCCGACACTGGAACGGCAACTCGCAGAGACGCTCGCCGTCCTGCGCGGCGTGACGGAAGAGCAAGCCAGCTCGCGCTACGCGCCCGGCAAGTGGAGCGTGAAAGAACTGCTCGGCCACATGAGCGACACCGAACGCATCTTCGCCTACCGCGCCCTGCGCTTCGCACGCGGCGACCGGACGCCGCTCCCGGGCTTCGAGCAGGACGACTACGTGCGCGGCGGCCACTTCGACTCCGGCGCGTGGGCCGAGCTGGTGAATGAGTTCGAGGCGGTGCGGCGTGCGACCCTGTGCCTCTTGCGGCCTCTGGACGAAGCAGCGTGGTCGCGTCGCGGTGTCGCCAGCGAGCACGAGATCAGCGTCCGCGCGCTGGGCTACATCATCGCCGGGCACGAACGGCACCATCGCGAGATTCTCCGCGCCAGATATTTATGAGCGGGCGGCTGGATCACGCCCGTGGAGGAAGACGCATTGACGGCCGCCGCCAAGAAACCTCTCGACGCGACTAATTACGATACCGATAAAAAGGTCTTGACGCATTACCTGCGAAATTATGAGGACTATTTCGCGCGCCTCGTCGATCAGGAAGTCAGACTGCTGGAACTCGGAATTTATCACGGAGGTTCGCTGCGTCTGTGGAGAGATTATTTTGAGAAAGGGCTGATCGTCGGGTTGGACATTAACCCGGTCAAGCTCGATGACGCGGGCGAGCGGATTCGTACCTATCAAGGCCCGCAGCAGGACACGGCGTTGCTCGACCGCATCGCCGCCGAGACGGCCCCCGGCGGCTTCGACGTGATCATCGACGACTGTTCACACATCGGAGTGCTTTCCCGCGCCAGCTTCTGGCACCTGTTCGACCATCATCTGAAGAGCGGCGGCCTTTACGTCATCGAGGACTGGGGGACCGGCTATTGGGAAAGCTGGGTTGACGGCGTGAGGTACAAGCCTCACTCCAAAGGCTATCAACACGGCCTCTACCGTCTCACCCGAATCATCGCCCGCGCCCAGCAGCACGGCTTCCTGAAGCGGGTGCCTTTCGCGAGCGCACTCATGGCTCGCGGCAAAGCATTCGTCCTCGGGCGGCAATGCTATAGCCATAACTACGGCTTGGTCGGGTTCATCAAGGAACTGATTGATGAATGCGGGATGGGTGACATCACGCACCCGCAATGCGGCGTCCCGCCCGTGCGCGCCTCGAAGTTCAGGGAAATGCGAATCACGCATAGCCAAGCTTTCATCGTCAAGGCTTAGCGAATGAGTTCGTCAATCGCATCGCCGCGCGAGGAAGCAAATAAAATAGCGGCCCCGCCTCGTCCGTCCCGCCTTCAGTCCGCAACCTACGATTCGTAATCCGACCGCGGACCTCAACCGTCACGCGCTCAAATTTTCGTCACATCCAGTGGCACGCCGATCTCCCTCAGCGAGTCGTGGATAACTTTCCCGACGGCCTGCGGCGAGAAGTGTTGTTCGATGTGGCGGCGGCCGTTGTCGGCGAGGCGCTGCCACAACTCGCCGTCGCGGTAGAGACGCGCCACGGCCGCGGCGAAGTCTCGCGGATCGTCCGTGATCAGCGCCTCCGCGCCGTGTTCGAGGCCCATGCTTTCGGCGCCGATGGCGGTGGTGACGACCGGCAGGCCGTAGGCCAGCGACTCGCCGATCTTGCCCTTGACGCCCGCGCCGAAGCGCAGGGGCGCGACCATCATGCGACAGCTCTCGAACAGCGGCTCGATGTCCGGCACGTAGCCGAGCACACGCACCCGCTCCGAGTCGCAGTCTGACACCTCCGCCGGCGCGTTGTCGCCGACGGCGTAGAGTTTAACTTCGGGGAGCGACGCCAGCACGAGCGGGAAGATTTCCCTGACGAAGAACAGCAGGGCGTCGGCGTTCGGACGGTGGGCGAAGTTGCCGAGGAAGAGCAGGTGCTCTCTTGCGGCGAACGGCCGGCCGCGCCCGCGCGCCGGGTGAATCGTCGGGATGACTGCAATCCTGACGGACGTGGCCTCGCGCTCCATCGCCCGCTTGTCCTCGGAAGAGGCGCACCAGACGAGATCGCTGGCGCGCGCCAGACGGGCTTCCAGCTTCCGGTAATGCCGGGCCGCGGCGGCCGTCTGCGCGTCGCCGTTCAGTCGGTGCTCGCGCTCGAAGCGGACAAAGTATGCATCTACCATGTCGAAGACGATCTTGAGATCGCGTCCGCGGCGCTTGAGCGCCGGCAGCACTGCCTCGGCCACCTCCGGGCGGCTCAGAATTGCCGCCGCGAACTTTCTTTCCTTCAACAGCCGGAAGCACTCGACGGCGCTCGAAGTCTCGACCCCCTCTTTCCACAACTGCCGCTCGTACTCGGATTGGACCCTCTTCCCCAGCGGGACGAAGACGGGCCGGCCCACTCGGGCCAACGATTTCAGAATGAGAACCATACGCGCGCTGCCCGCGTCGCGGTCGGGCGTCGGGATACGGTCGTCGAAGACAAGGATCGAGGGACCGCGCTTGCGGTTCGAGGCCCGCTCGACGAGCGCCGGATCGTGCGGAAGGTGATCGCGCTCTAACACCTCGCGCCACTTCTCGTAAAACTTTTCGCGGTTGATCGTCTGGTCACGTGCGTCGCCGACCCCCACACTGGTCCCCGTCGTCGTGCCTGAGCCACGAACGAGCCGCGACATCGGCTGGTAGATGACTTTGAAACCGAGCGAGCGGACGCCCATGCAGAGGTCCACGTCCTCATAGGAGGCCGGAGCGGAGCGACAATCGAAGCCGCCGAGCCGTTCAAATAACTCTCTCCTGATCAAAAGCGACGCGCCGGAGCAGTAATCGACCTCGCGCGCGAAGTTGAGCCGGCGGTCTTCCGCCGACTTGCCCCGGCCGTAGTGAAACGCTTCGCCCCTTTGCCAGACGATCGCGCCGGCCTCCTGCACCGTGCCGTCCGGATAGAGGAACAACGAGCCGACCGCACCGACCGAAGCGTCACCCTCGGTTGTTCCGATCAGATGTTCGAGCCAGCCGGGCAGCACCACTGTGTCGTTGTTGAGAAAGACGAGGTAGCGGCCGCGCGCACGGGCCGCACCTTGATTGCAGGCTTCGACGAAACCCGGATTCTCCTCGTTGTGGACGACGCGCATGCGGCCGCCGAAGTGCGCCAGCACCTCCGCGGTCTCGTCGGTCGAGGCGTTATCGACGACGATCACTTCGTCCCGGTCGAAATCGATCTCACGCAACAGCGAGCGCAGGCATTGAAAGGTGAACTCGACCTTGTTGAAGACGGGGATGATGATCGAAGCGCGGACGGGCTGGCCCGCCCGTGCGGATTCCAGCGCTTCGCGGCGCGCGCTCAAGAGGAAGAGGAAATCGCGCGCCCCCCACGCCGGCACGGATGGGGCCTCCCGCCGCGGCCGTGCCCGCACGTCCCACGCCTCGCGCACGTTAAGCCCCTGCGCGTCGGCGCTCGTGAGGACGCGGCCGGCGAAGTTGTAGGCGCGCGCGGCCAGCCGCACGGCCACGCCGACGGAGCCGACCACCAAACGCCTCAGCGAGAGCTTGAGCGCGGGCGACAGCGCCCCCTTCAGTTTTTCTTTCGCGCGGGAAACCAGATTCATGTGGGTGGGCGCTCCGCCTCGCCGGCCGCGCCGCCGACATCGGTCGTCCAACTGAGCAGCGGGCGCACGACACCGGGCATGGGACCAACGTAGTCGCCGCGCGCCGAATCGCCGTCCTGCTGGTCCACCACCTGAAAGGCGACGGCGTGGCGCTCGCGCGCGTGGAGGCGCGTAGCGGGGAAGTGCGACATCAACGAGACGTGGACCAGCACGCTGCCTTCGGCCATCAGGTTCGCGGGCACCCAGACGGTGCTGGTGTAGCGTCCGGTGGGGCGCGGGCGGCGACGCCACCCCGGCCCCGTATCATGCGTGCTGAAGAGGTGGGTGCCTTCTTCGTTGACGAACTCCGCGACCGGGGCGAGAAGGTGGCCGGGTTGGAGCACGTCGTAAGTCACGTCGATGCCGAAGGGCCGGCCGATGTCAGCGGCGGCCGTGGTCTCGCCCGTTTCGGTGCGGACGCGGACGCGGCGTAGGCGGGCCACGTCGGTGCCGGGCGCGGCGGCCGCATCGTCCCAAGCGCGCTCGGCCCCCGTCTTCCAACTCGAACGTAGGTAGTCGTTGACCACCTGCTGCGGCACGCCGTCGCTCGTGATCCGCCCGCGCTCCAAGAGAATCGCGCGACGGCAGAGCCGCGTGATCGCGGGCATGTTGTGCGAGACGAAAAAGATGGTGCGCCCCTGTTGACGGATCTCGTGCAACTTGTCGAGACACTTTTGCTGGAAGGCGGCGTCGCCGACAGCGAGCACTTCATCCATGATCAGGATTTCCGGCTCCAAGTGCGCCGCCACCGAGAAGGCGAGGCGGACGTACATGCCGCTCGAATAACGCTTGACCGGCGTGTCGATGAACCTTTCGATTTCGGAGAAGGCGACGATCTCGTCGAACTTGCGCGCGATCTCGGCGCGCGACATACCGAGGATTGCGCCGCTCAAGAACACGTTCTCGCGGCCGGTCAACTCGGGGTGAAAGCCGGTGCCGACCTCCAGCAGCGAGCCGACGCGACCGTACATTTCGACGCGCCCGGTCGCCGGCTTGGTGATCCGCGACATGATCTTCAGAAGCGTCGATTTGCCGGCCCCGTTGTGGCCGATGATGCCGACGAGTTCGCCGGGGCGGACCTCGAGGTTGATGTCTTTCAGCGCCCACAGCGTCTGCCGGTCGTCTTCTTCACTGCCCTGCCGCAACCGTCGCCACGGCGCGCCCAAAACGCTGCCGAGCATGTCGCGAAAAGTCAGGTAGCCGGGGTGCAGCCCGCCGACGCGGTAACGCTTGCTGACGTTCTCGATCTTCACAATCGGCTTCATCGTCGGGTCTCAGATCAGATCGGCGAAAGTGTCTTCGGTGCGGCGGAAGATGTAGGCGGAGCAGGCGAGCAGCGCCAGCGTGATCGCGGCCGAAATGGCAATGGTCCCCCACGGGAACCCGCGGCCCGCCAGCGCGGCGCGGAAGCCTTCGAGGATGCCGGTCAGCGGGTTCAGGGCGAGCAGCCAACGCCAACGCTCCGGCACGAAACTCGACGGATAGACCACTGGCGACGCGAACATCCAGAACTGGATGATGATCGGCAATGCGTGCCTGAGGTCGCGGTACTTCACCGTCAGCGCCGAAATCAGCATCCCGACGGCTAACGCCAGCAAGACCGTGAGGGCCACAAAGAGCGGCAATAACAGCAGCGCCCACGTCAGCGCGACGCCGTAATAGAAGGCCAGCGCAACGAGCAGCAGCGCGGCGACGCTTAAGTCCACCAGCCCGGCCCCGACCGCCGCCGCCGGGATGAACATGCGCGGGAAGTAGACTTTCGTAATCAGGTTGGTGTTACTGATCAGGCTGTTGGTGCTGTTAAGGACGGCGTTTGAGAAGAAGAGCCACAGCAGCAGCCCCGCGTAAGCGAAGAGCGGGTAGGGCAACGATAGCCCGGCGTCGAACTGCGCCAAACGGTTGAAGACCAGCGTGAAGAGCAGCATCGTGCAGAGCGGCTGAATGATCACCCACGCCACCCCGACGACCGTCTGCTTGTAGCGTACCTTGATGTCGCGCAGCGTCAGGAAATAGAGCAGTTCGCGGATGGCCCACAGGTCGCCGTGGCCGAGGCG
>JBOGOY010000174.1:0-7116 GCA_050748185.1 Pyrinomonadaceae bacterium | reverse complement strand
CTTGAATAGTTCCTCGTAGCCGCCGTCGAGCGCCCACGGCGGCAGCGCGGCGTTGAGGCCGGTCGAGCCCGCCGGGTAGGTGTAGATGTCGGCGGTGATCTTCAACCCCTGCCGGCGCGCGTCGTTGACCATCTCGATGACCCGGTCCATCTTGGGCCAGTTCTCTTTCCCCGCGGCCTTAAGGTGGTAAATCTCTGCCGGGATACCGGCCTCGCGGCTGATGCGGATCAGTTCCTCAACCGCCTCGACCAGCCGGTTGCCTTCGCTCCGCATGTGCGAGATGTACTTACCTTTGTAGCGGGCGGCCACTTTGCACAACTCGATCAGTTCATCGGTCTTCGCGTAGAACGCGGGCGCGTAGATTAGAGACGAGCCTAGCCCCAGCGCGCCCGCCTCCATCTCGCGGCGAACCAGTTCCTTCATCTGCTCCAACTGTTCGGGCGTCGGCGGCTTGTCCGCTTCGCCGATGACGTACATCCTGATGGTCGTCGCGCCGATGAATGAGGCGACGTTCTGCGAGACGCCCCGCCGCTCGAGGTGTTGCAGGTATTCAGCCAGCGTCGTCCACGGCACGTCGAATTTCCAGTCGCTCTGATCCTCGATCATCTGTTGACGCAGACGCTCGTTAAGCGGTCCCATGGACCAGCCCTCGCCGAAAATCTGCGTCGTCACGCCTTGCCTGACCTCGCCCTGCGAGCGGCCGTCCACAAGCAGCGAGTCGGTGGACCAAGAGAGCATGTTGATGAAGCCCGGCGCGACGGCGAGGCCGCGCGCGTCGATGACCGTTTTGGCGGCGGCCCGCTTGAGGTTCCCGACCGCCGCGACGCGATCGCCGCGCAGCCCCACATCGGCGCGGACGGGCACGCCGCCCGTGCCGTCGTAGACCATACCGTTCCTGATTAGCACGTCGAACCCGGCCCGCCGGCCTTGCGCCGAGAGCGGGAACGCGGGTAGCAGCAACAGCAGGCAGGTGAGTAAGAGGGAAGCGAGCTTTCTCATCCGAGTCTCCTTATCATTCATGAGCCACAGAGGTCACAGAGGACTCAGAGAATAAAACATGTTCGAGTCGCACCCCGCCGTAGTTTGTCTCTGTGATCTCTCTGTGCGCTCTGTGGCAAAAGATTACGGGCCTCAATGGACTCTGCGTGCACGGCGCGCGATATTGTTTTAGCCGTTGAAGACATCTAAAATCTTCGTTCGGCCGGCGGCGAAATTTCTTAAACGGGAAAGCGAGCCGAAGTGCTCCGAGAGCAGGGCCAGAGTATCACCCGGCCGCTCGCGTTGTGTAGCCTTCAAAGTCGTATCGCGGTTGCGCGCTGATGGTTGTTCCGGAGTCCGTGTGAATCTCATGCCAACTTTGCCGATCTACAAAAGCTTTAACTGTCAGGAGGCAGCGCCGATGTATTTCAAACAGTTCTACCTCGCGTGCCTCGCGCACGCCTCGTACCTGATCGGCTCGGCGGGCGAGGCGGCGGTCGTCGATCCGCAGCGCGATGTGGACCAGTACGTCGCGGAGGCCGAGGCCGAAGGGTTGAAGATTAAGTACGTGATCGAGACGCACCTGCACGCCGACTTCGTCAGCGGACACCGCGAACTGGCGGCGCGCACCGGAGCCGAGATCGTCTTCGGCGGGCGAGCCGGCGTGCAGTTTCCGCACCGGGCGGTGAAAGACGGCGACGAGTTGCGAGTCGGCAAAGTCGTGCTGCGGATCTTGGAGACGCCGGGTCACACACCCGAAGGCATCTCGATCATCGTGCTCGACACGGAAGTTTCGGACGAGCCGCAGAAGGTGCTGACCGGGGACACGCTCTTCGTCGGCGACGTGGGCCGGCCCGATCTCGCGGGGGCCAGCGGGTACACGCCCGAGGCGATGGCCGGGATGCTCTACGACTCTCTGCACGGCAAGCTGCTGAAACTCGACGACGCGGTCGAAGTTTACCCGGCGCACGGCGCGGGGAGCATGTGCGGGCGCAGCATGTCGAAAGAAACCTTCTCGACGATCGGTCAGCAGCGAAGCCTCAATCACGCGCTCGCGCCGATGTCGAAAGACGAGTTTGTGCGGATAATGACCACTGACCTGCCCGAGCAGCCGACATATTTTTCGCGCGACGCGGAGATCAACCGCGCCGGCGCGCCCACGCTCGCGGAGTTGCCGCGCCCGGCCGCGCTCACCCCCGCGCATGTGGACCAGTTGAGGCGACGAGAAGGCGTGTTGATCCTCGACGTGCGCCCGGCCGCCGAGTTCGGGGCCGGGGCCGTGCCCGGCTCGCTCAACATCGGCCTCGGCGGTCAGTTCGCCATGTGGGCAGGGAGTCTCGTCCCGCCCGCGGCCCAAATCGTCCTCGTCGCGGCGGACGAAAAGCAGGTCGATGAAGCAATTATGCGCTTGGCGCGCGTCGGTATTGAGAATGTGAGCGGGTATCTCGCGGGCGGGATCGAGGCGTGGCGGCAGGCCGGACTGATGACCGACGCGATCCCACAAGTCAGCGTCGCGGAGTTGCGCGAAATGATCGGGCGCGAAGAGGGGTTGCAGGTCGTTGACGTGCGCCGGCCCGTTGAGTATGCGTCGGGCCACGTCCCGCGTGCCGTCTCGGCGTCGCTCTCGGACCTCGAACGCGACCTGTCGCAGTTGCCGTTGGACCCCACGCGCCCGACCGCCGTCATCTGCGCCGGCGGGTATCGTTCGAGCGCCGCCTGCGGCCTCCTCGCGCGCCACGGCTTCCGACACCTCTCCAACGTTACCGGCGGCACCGGCGCTTGGGTCGGGGCTGGGTATCCGGTCGAATAACCGCCCACCGGAAGAGACGGCCTCACCGCTTGAAAGCATTGCCGAGACAACCTTCTGCACACCGAATTGGTGTGCTATAAACAGCCCGAACAATCGAAACCAGACTGAAGCCTCGCGACGTTCTCGGATCAGGAAAGGCGGAAGTGTCTTTGAGAGTCGGCGCAGCCATTCTTACATTGCGGACGCTCGGCGTCGCGCTCATCTCCTCGTTGACGCTCGTCTGGGCGGGCGTGGGCGGCCCGCCGGTCGCCGCCGCTCAAACGCGCCGCCCCGTGCCGGAAGACGACACGCAGCAGTGGAGCGATGCCCAACTCTCTGTGCCGGTGTCGAAAGAGATCGACTTTGTGCTCAACGGCACGCTTCGCGTCGGCGATGACCTCTCCCGCCCGGTTGACGAGCGCATCGGCGTGGGCTTCTCGTTCAAGGCGGGCAAGTACCTCACTTTTTACCCGAACTACACCAACATCAGCGCCCGCCCGGCCAACGGCCGGCGTGCTTACGAAAACCGTCTGTCATTCGCCGGGACGCTGCGGCTGCCCCTCGGCCGTTTCACCCTGAGTGATCGCCATCTGTTCGAGCGACGCCTGCGCTCGCCCTTCGATTCCACGCGCTACCGCAACCGCCTCACGCTCGAACACCCGTTCACCGTCAGAGGGGTGAAGTTTCAACTCTTCGTCTCGGATGAAGTCTTTTATGATTGGAGCGTTAATGTTTGGGTGCGTAACCGATTCACCGCCGGCGCGAGTCGGCGATTCAACCGGCAGTTCACTACTGATTTTTACTATTTGCGGCAGCACGACGGTCGCAGTCGTCCGGGTGATCTGCACGTGTTGGGGACGACATTCAGAATAAGACTTTGAGAGTTGCCGCCGCGTTCGGCGGGCGGACCGCCGGCGATGAGGTTTCCGCGATGAAGCATCAGATGCGCCCTGACAGATTGTGCCGCCACCGCCGGGCTTTAACCCGCGCGGTTCTCGCGTGCTGGCTGCTCGCCCTGCTCGCGTTGGGCGGTTGCCTGCCGAAATCGCCGGCCGGAGGGAGCGGCGCAGGCGGGCAGCAGCAACAGATCACGGTTTATGGCTTCTCGATTATGAAAGAGGCGCTGGAGCGGGGCGTCTATCCGGCGTTCGCGGCGAAGTGGAAGCGCGAGCGCGGCGAGGACGTGCGGTTCGTTTCTTCCTTCGCCGGGTCGGAGACGATCACGAATCAAATCCTACAAGGCGTCGGCGCGGATGTCGCCATCCTCTCCATCGAGCGCGACGCCGAGCGTTTGCGACAGGGCGGCGCGGTCACGTCCGACTGGCGGCAACTTCCACAGCGCGGCATCATCAACAAGACGCCGTTCGTCATCCTCGTCCGCAAGGGCAACCCGAAAGGCATCCGCGACTTCGCCGATCTATCGAAGCCGGGGGTAGATGTGATCCACCCCGACCCGGTTAGCTCCGGCGGCGCACAGTGGTCCGTGCTGTCGATCTACGGCTCGGAACTGATCAAGTCGGAGCAGGAGACGGGTGGGCGCGACGAGGCCCGCGCGCTGAAGACGTTGCAGGCCGTCTGGTCCAGAGTCATTTCGACGCCCGGCTCGGCGCGCGAAGCCCGCACGCAGTTTGAGACCGGCTACGGCGACGCGCTAATCACGTATGAACTGGAAGGCTTGTTGATGAAGCAGGCGGGCGCGGCGGTGGACATCGTCGTGCCGGCGTCAACCATCTTTAGTGAGCACCCGGCGGTCGTCGTGGACCGCAACGTGACCGCCGACGAGCGCCCGGCGGTCGAGGCCTTCGTGCAATTCCTCTGGAGCGAAGAGGCGCAGCGCGCCTTCGTCCAGTATCACTTCCGCTCGACGACTGACGAATCCCTGAACGAGTCGCATCCGGAGTTCGCGCGGATCGAGTCGCCCTTCACGGTCGAGTATTTCGGCGGCTGGGCGCGGGCCTACCCGGAAGTCATCGAGCGCGTCTGGCGCGATCAGGCGCAGCAGAAAAAATAAAAATAAAGACCTTTTGAAAGTAGCGATGCGCCTCGTTGCGCGCGGCAATGCGCGCTGTCTCGCTATTGTCTAATTCCCTTGGCCCGTCTAAAATCCCCGAACCCAAAGCACCAGCATCAAACAGTTGTCAGCGAAACGAGGGTAGTCGGAGGTCGGAAAAGACTATGAGCGCTGCCGTCTCCACCATGCGCCATGTGCGCGGCTTCGACGTGGCGCGACCTTTGAGCGTCGCCACCCTCGTCCTCGTCATGCTGCCGCTCGTGCTGCTGCCGCTCGCCTCGATCTTCATCTTCGGGACCAGTAAGGGGTTGGGCAGCTTCTGGGCCGCCCTGACCGCACCCGAAGCCGTCTTCGCGCTGAAACTCTCGATGGCGACCAGCTTCTGGGCCACCGTCTTCAACGTGCTCTTTGGCCTGTTCGCCGCCTACGTGCTGTCGCGTTACAACTTCTGGGGCCGCAACGCGCTGATCGTCACCATCTCGCTGCCGACCGCGATCCCGACCGCCGTGGCGGGCTTCGCGCTGCTGCTGCTGTGGGGGCCATACGGCACGCTCGGGCGTTTGATCGAGCCGCACGGCGTGCAGGTCATGTTCACCGCCCTCGCGATCATCCTCGCCAACATCTTCGTCACTTTCCCGCTCGCCTTCGGCGTCATCAAGCCGGTCTTCGACACGATGAGCCGCTCGCTCGAAGAGGCTTCGGCCACGATCGGCGCGACGCGCTGGCAGACGTTCTGGCATGTCACCCTGCCTTCTCTGCGCGGCGCGATCGTCTCGGGCGCGCTGCTCACGTTCGCCCGCGCCGTCGGCGAGTTCGGCTCGACCATCCTCGTCTCGGGCAACCTCGCCTCGCGGACGCAGACTGCGCCGCTCTATATCTTCGCGAAATTCAACGAGGGGCAGGTCGAGGCCGCCAACGCCGTCGCCATCGTGCTCGCGCTCTTCTCGTTCGTCATCTTCAGCCTTCTCTTCTTCGCGCGCGACTGGTTCGACACCGAATGAGGCACATTGGGATGAAGCCGGAACACAAACTCGAAGACCCACGGGTCGAAGATGAAGCGCAAGGCGGCGAGCCCGCAGCGGGGACCGCGCCGCAACCGCGGCCTGAGGCTGCTTGCGTCGTTTCCGGCCTGAGCAAAAGCTTTAAGGGGACCAGTGTGCTCGCGGACGTGAGTTTCGACGTGGGCGAGGGCGAGTCGCTGGTGCTGCTCGGCGCGTCGGGCAGCGGTAAAACGACCATCCTGCGGATCATCGCCGGGCTGGAGCAGCCGGACGCGGGCCGCGTCCGGTTGCACGGCCGGGACGTGACCGACGCGCCGGCGCGCGAGCGCGGCGTCGGCGTCATCTTCCAGTCCTACGCGCTCTTTCCGCGGATGACCGTCGAGCAGAACGTCGGCTACGGGCTCCGCATTCGCGGTCGCCCGAAGCAAGAGATCAAAGAGTCGGTGGACCAGTTGCTCGCGCTCGTCCGCCTCGAAGAGCACCGGCGCAAGTACCCGGCGCAACTGTCGGGCGGTCAGCAGCAGAGGGTCGCCATCGCGCGCACGCTCGCCTACCAGCCCGAGGTGTTGTTGTTCGACGAGCCGTTCGGCGCGCTCGACGCGCAGACGCGCGTGCGCCTGCGCGGCGAAATCCGTTCGTTGCTGAGAGAGATCAAAGTGCCGGCGGTGTTCATCACGCACGATCAGGAGGAAGCGCTCGAACTCGGCGACCGCATCGCCGTGCTGCACGCGGGTCGGCTCGAACAAGTGGGCACACCCGGCGAGGTTTACAACCAGCCTGAAACCGAGTACGTCGCCACCTTCCTCGGCGCGGCCAACCTGCTGCTCGGCGTGGCCCACGCGGGCGCCATCGAGATCGGCTCGGCCGTGCTGCCGGCGCGCGCCGAACTCGAACGCTTCCGCGAGGGGCAGCCCGTCAAACTCGTCTTCCGCCCCGAGGACGTGTGCCTGAGCGACACCGGCACGCTGCCCGCGGGGTGCCGCCGCCTCTCGAACGGCGTGATCGAGGAGGTGCGCTTCGTCGGGGCCTACGAGCGTTTGACGCTGCGGCTCGATCTCACGGCCGCGCGCCAGCCTGCCGCGGGCGAGCCGCCGCTGGTCGGCGTCTCCATCAGTGCCGGCGGCGACAGACGAATCGGCCTGCCCGTCGCCGTCACCCGCCCCAAGACCGAGGCCAGCGCGCTGCCCCTCGCGGTCGGGGCGCACGTCGCCATCGGCCTTACGTCCTTCAGAGTGTTAGCCAACTTTGCGCTCGCCACCGAGCGCGCCAGCAAGGTGGTTGATGCGTGAAAGACAGGTGTCAGGGGCCGGGTGTCAGGTGTCGGATCAGATAGACTG
>JBOGOY010000173.1:0-7135 GCA_050748185.1 Pyrinomonadaceae bacterium | reverse complement strand
AGATGCTGACCCACAAAATCCGGTGGAGGCAGCAATTTTGAACTTTGAACTATTACCGCTGGACTTTGAACTTTGAACCTTAAACTTTGCATTCGCTAATCGAAGAGCGTGCGGTTGACGGCGGTCGCCGCTTTTTTCGCGGCTGGCTTTTTAGTCTTGGCGGGCGCGCCGGGGTGCGTGGCGAGGCGCTCGGCGTTGAGGCCGAGTTCGCGCAAGTGGGCGGCGAATTTCGCTGCGCCGTGCATGGTGATGACACGCGCCGCGCCTGACTCGCGGGCGAGCCGGACGAGATCATCAAAGTCGGCGTGATCGGAGAGCGGCAGGACGAGGTCCACGCCTTTGTACCTGTAAGCCGCGCTTTTGTGCAGCGCCCAGCCCGTCAGCATGATGACATAACGCCGCTCGATGTTTTGAATCATCGGTTGCTTGCGGCAACCCGGCGGCGTCATTAACACCCGCCCGCGCAGCCGTTCGCGATCATACTTCTCGTACTCGCCCGAGAACTCGACGCCCAACTCCCGGTAAATCTCCGTCACGTTCCACACCGAGCCGTGCAGCGCCACACGGTAGCCGCGCCTGAGCAGCAGTTCCAGCGCCTCTTGGCTTTTGCCGAGCGCGTAGGCCAGCACCACCGGCACCCGTTCGTCCGAGAGCGCGCGATCAACCGCCGCGTAGAGCCGCTCGAACGTCACCACGTCGGGCGGAAAGCGAAACTGCGGATCGCCGAAAGTCGATTCCATCACGAGCGTGTCGCAAGGGACGATGAGCGCTTGCTCGGCCGTGACGTTCGGGCGCAGTTTGATGTCGCCGGTGTAAACCAGCCGCTCGCCCGCGGCCTCGACCAGAACTTGCGCCGAACCGAGGCAGTGGCCCGCGGGGTAAAAGGTTAAAGCGTAGCGCCCGTAGTCGCGCCGCTCGCCGTAAGTTTGCGTCGCAACCTTTGTCGCGCCGATGCGGTGGCGGAAGATGCGCGCCGTTTCGGGCGTCGCGACAATCGAGCGGTGGCCCGCGATGTGATCCGAGTGGGCGTGCGAGATGACGCAGTGATCGCGCGGCCCGTCGGCGTCGAGCCACAGATCGATGTCGGGCAGGTACAGCCCCTCGCGGTATTCGACTCTCAGCAAGCGTTCCCTCCTCTGCCAACACAACTCAGCCCGGCGCGCCGGGCACGCGCGAACACGCGCGAATTATTTTCGGGAGTCAGACGGCGTGTATATTTTAGTTTTCAAGAATAGGTTTTAGCCACAGAGCACACAGAGTTCCTGAGACTGGATTATTCTTCCTCGGCGTGCTCTGTGCCCTCTGTGGCTCATTCTTTTGTTCGAAGTCTATAGTACCGATTTTGATGCTTTCGGCAGCAGGTTCTTTGTCCGGGGATAGCGTAGATGAACCAACCCTTTCAACCAACAGAGGAGCGTGAGACAAAGAGACGCACGCTGTTCCGCCGGATCGCGGCGCGGCGTCTGTGGCGCGCGGAAACGCGCTATCTGACGGCGCTTTCGGCCTTCGGCGTGCTGGCGGTGTTGGCGCGTCTGAACACTTATTTCTGGTGGGACGTGACTGCCGCGCGCTGGTTGCAAAACCTATCTGTGCCGGGCCTGCTCGAATTCATGCGGTTGGCTTCGGTGGCCGGCAACAACTGGAAGCCGTGGGCGCTAACCTGCGCGACGGCGCTCGCCTTCCTCGTCTTCCGGCATCGCAGCGAGGCGGCGGCGCTGGCCTTCAGCGCGGGCGGCGGCGCGCTCGTCAACAATCTCCTGAAACTCGCCATCGCGCGCCCGCGTCCGACCGCCGAGCTCGTCGAAATCTTCCGCGCGGCGCGGGGCCTCAGTTTCCCTTCGGGTCACGTCACGTTCTACGTCTGCTACTTCGGATTCCTCTTCTTCGTCGCCTACGCCATCCTGCCAAAGGGCTCGCTCGCGCGGCGCGCGGCCCTCACGCTCTCGGCCCTGCCCGTCGTCGTCATCGGTTTCTCGCGCGTCTATCTCGGCGCCCACTGGCCGAGCGATACGCTCGGCGCATACCTTTCGAGCGGCCTCTGGCTCGGCCTTTCGCTCCACCTCTACCGCCGCTGGAAAGAACGCAAACTAAATGATGAGTGCGAAAAGATGAATGATGAATGAAAACGAACAATGCGCCTGTCATTCATCATTCATCATTTCGCACTCATCGTTTGATCGTGACCGGCGTCCCCAACGGCACCGCGTCGAACAACTCTTTCATCTCCGTGTTTTCGAGCGCGACGCAGCCCCACGTCCAGTCCGTCTGCGAGCCGTGGCCGTGAATGAAGATTTCGCCGCCGAGCGCGGTATCCCACGGCGGGCGCTTCCCGCGTTTGATGGCCGAGACGATCTGCTCGTGTTGCGCTTTCGTGATGAGCCCGTCGCGCAAACCGCGCGCGGCGTCCTCCGTGTTCGGGTAGCTCAAGCCGAGCGAGAGGTAAAACTTGCTGTGGGCGTTCTTCACGCAGACGTAAAACTCGCCCTCCGGCGTCCGGTGGTCGCCCTGCTTCACTTTGTCTTCGACCGGGCTCAACCCCAGACCGACGCGGTAGGTGCGGACGATGCGCCCGTCGGAATACAGTTCCAAGCGGCGCTGGCTTTTGCTGACGAAGATTTTCGGGTTGACGAGCGGGAGTTTGAGCGGAGCCTGCGATGTCGTGGCGGGAGAATCCGGCGGCTCGGCTCGCCGCGCTTCATTCGGTTGCGGGTTTGACATCAGCGCCGTCGCGCCACGTTGGACGCCGAAGCAAGCGGCGGCGAAGATCGGCAGGGCGAGCATGAATATTTGGCGGGTGTTCATCTGTACTGCGCGGGCGTTCAAAAACACTTGGGCGTCAATGTCCTGAGTCTCCCATCACCAGATTTTACTTCTCAGGCAGCACCAATCGCCAGTTGTCCGTCGGCGCGGTGGGGACCAGTTTGTGACGCTCGACCCAGTCGATAATCAACTCGCGAATCTCTTCGCTCGAACGATAGAGAACGGGCGCGCCCTTGTACATGTCGTAACCGCCGCCGCCGTTGACGCGGTAGTTGTTGGTCGCAAGTTTGAGCTTCTGTTCGGGCGCGAGGAGTTGGCCGCGAAAGCTCAGATTCTGAATTCTTTGGCCGACGGGCTTCGTGAGGTCGAGGTCGTAGCTGACGCCCTCGGCGATGTCGAAGTTGTAGCCGGGGATTTTGTCGTCCACCAGATCGGCGGCGGACTTGCCGGGGACGTAGGCGCGAAAGTATTTCGCGGAGTGTTCGAGCGCGTCTTTCAACTGCCGGCCGGTTACTTCGATGACGACCAACGTGTTTTCATAGATGTAGAGGCCACTGATGTCGCGCACCGTCACGTCGCCCGCGGGCAGACGCGCCTGCGGGTTGAAGACAGCCGCCATCGAAACGTCGGCCCGGCTCACGTCCAACTGCACCCGCTGGATGAGATCGAGAATCGCCGTGTCGCGAAAGCGCGCTTCGGCCGCTGTCAACTCTTTCGCCGAATGGCCGATCACTTGACCGAGCCACGCCTGCGTCTCTCTGTCATAAGGTTCGGCGAGGCGCGCGATCTCGGGATCGACGGGCGTCTGGTCCGTCACGGGAATAGTGCGCGCCGACTTGGCGACGACGCGCCAGCGGCCCTCCTGCCCGTCGCGTTCAAGGTACACGTCGGCGCGTGCCAGATGCCGGCCCCAGAAGTTCGCTTGCGTGAGTAATACGCTGTCGCTCGGCGAAGAGAAGAATGTCCCGCTGATCTGACTCGACCCTGAGCCGAAAGTTATTTGCTGGCGCTCTCTTTGATCGGCGACGAGCAGCGCCGGCACTTCCCGATGTGTGTGGCCCAGCAAAATTAAGTCTATGCCCGGCACGGTGCGCGCGATCTCAAGCGCCGCATTCTCCTGCCTCACCTGTCCGGGGCCGCGCTCGCCCGTCCGCAAATCCTCTTCCAGCCCCATGTGCATCGCGACGACGAGGAGATCGACTTTTTCTTTCTCACGCAGTTCTTTAACCCACTTCCGCGCCTCCGCCACGGGCTCGCGAAACTCCAGCCCGACGTAGTTCTCTTTGTTCTCCCAGAACGGCACGCCCGGCGTCGTCAAGCCGAGCACGCCGACGCGCACGCCCCCCAACTCTTTGACGAGATACGGCCGGTGGTAAGTCTCTCTGGTCCCCTGCCGGTACGTGTTCGCCGAAAGCCACGGAAAGTTCGCCTCGCCGCGCGCCTTCTCCAAAACCTTCAAGCCGAAGTTGTACTCGTGGTTGCCGACGGCCAGCGCGTCAAAACCCAAAGCGCTCATCGCGAGCATCATCGGGTCGGGCGGTTGGTTGTTCTTCTTGTTGTGGTAATAGGCGAACGGCGTCCCCTGAATCGTGTCGCCGGAATCAACGAGCAGCGTGTGCGGATTTTCCTTGCGCGCCTGCCTGACGAGCGTCGCCACTTTCGCTAAGCCCCGCGCGTCCGGTTTGTTCGTGTAGTAATCCACCGGCAGGATGTTGCCGTGCAAATCGGTGGTCGAGAGGACCGTGATCCAAGCGCGCTTCGCCTGCTCCTGCGCGCCGATGGGGACGACCCACAAGAAAATAAGCAATGCGAGCGGGTAACGACGGAGTAAAGATGCTTTCCTCATACGCCCAAGCTTACACGTCGGCAGACCGTGGGAGCGAACCGGCGACGGGCGACATCAGCTTGCGGCAATGTGTTTGGCGCGCCGCCACTCGACGCAGTACCGCGAGCGGCAGCGAGCGGGTTGGCCCCGCCAGCGGACTGTTGAGAGTCACTCGTTAAGAGACGGCAACGGGCCACCCTGCCCATTGACAACGTACTCAACAGCCCGCTCTATACTTCTCACGCTCCATAGATACAGTTTGCTTCCTCCCGCCGACCACGGGCTGTGTGAGTGCGGCCAACATCCGGCGGCTCTCATCCCGCGCGTAGCGCCAGCCTTGAAGGCACTCAACACTGCATCAGGTCGGAGCCATGCCGTAGCGACGGTGTGAACGTGATTAGTCCTGACGTTGATGGCGCGTAAAGTCCACTCGCGTGCCTCGCAAACCTTGCGGATAGACGTTTCAACAACATACCGTCCGATGGTATCGAGTTCGACTGGCGGGTATTTGAGGATACTAGCGTTGTGTCTTCGCCATCGCTCGTTCGGCGGGATGAATGGCGTGCCGTAAAGGTTGTGGAGTTTGTCCGTCGAGCCGCGCTCGTCACCGTGCAGCCATGTACCATAACAGCGGATGGTGATGAGATAAGCCAGCGGGAGACGGTCGTCAATCAGAGTGTGAGGGCCTGAGATCATATTGGTGACTCCGAGGCAGTGAACCCGACCCGCTCGCTATCGCTCGCGGTACTGTGTCGCGCTCGGCGAAACTTGTCGCCTTAAACGCGAGCGGCGCTGAACGTATTTGTCCGTGATTCCGGACTGACTACTTTACGTAAACCTCGACCGCGCTCGCTCCCTTAATCCGCCCTTCGTAAACTTTGGTGAGCCGCGCGCGCACCTCATCCATCTTCTCGCGATTCTCGAAATAAGTGCGCCCGCGTTGAAGGATGAAATAAGAGGGCGTGGGCGCGTCGCTCACGGTGAAGTCGGCGGCCGAAAGCACGCGCGAGTGTAAGTCTGTGCGGCTGATTTTCTGTAAATAATGGCGGACGACGCCGGGCGTTTCGTGGATGATAGTTGCTCCGGGTGGCGCGCGTTCGGCGACATAGCGGATCGCCTCGCGCAGGCCATCGTCGTAAAACTCGTCGTGAGGAAAGAAGTAGCCGGCGCGGCCCGCGGCAAGCGGGTTAGTGTAGAGCGCGTAGTGCGGCCCGGCGGTCAGCGCGCTCCACGCGGGCGCAAGCACGAAGAAGGCGAGGGCGAGCACACGCACGACCTGCGCCGGCGAGAAAAAGCTCGCCACCTCACCGACACGCGGCGCGAGGCGAATCATCACCCACATCACGCCGACCGCCGCGATCATGTACACGAACGGCAGCAGCGACAGCGCGTAGCGGAGCCATTTCGCGCCGGCTAGCGAATAAGGCACGATCCACAGCAGGAACATCAGCAGCAGGAACGCCCCGCCCGGCTCGCGTCGGCGGCGCACCGTCTCGCAGAGGCCGACGACGAACGCCACAAGCAGCGGCAGCGGCGTCTTGATCGCGAGGAACAACAGGTAAAAGTAGAACGGCGTGCCGCCAAAAGGGGTGGCCGACATCTGGTTGAGGTAGAGCGTGTCGCCCATCAGGTAGCCGTGGTGCGTCAGCAGTTGCTCGCTCGAATAAACAGTGAGATAGCGCCACGTCTCAGGCAGCAGCACGGCCGGGTTGGCGACGAGGAAGGCGAGGGCGACCAGCGGGTAGAAGAACGCGGGCGTCCGGCCGCGCGGCTCGCCGGGCAGGCGTTCGCGCTGTGGGACCAGATGGTGATAGAGCATGTTCAGGCCGAAGTAGTGAGGGAAATATTTCGACGCGAACATGAGGCCGAATGCGACCGCGCTCACAGCGTAGTAACGACGCTTTCGCGCAGGCTCGAAGCCGCTCGATTGCTTAGCCCGCAAGTAGCAGAAGAAGGCCAGCAACATAAAGAAGACGAGCAGCGTGTCTTCCTTAGCGATGCGGTTGTAGGTGATCGCCCCAGTCCCGAAGGCCCACAGCGCAGCGGCCACCAGACCTGTCTGGCGGCCGAACAAGGCGGCGGTGAGCAGAAAGAGCGGCAGCACGGTGAGCGCGCCGAAGAAGACGTTCGGGAAGCGGAGCGCGGCCTCGTCGCTGCTTTGATGTTGGGGACCAGTGTGCGCGTTCCATGCGTTTGCCACGCTGACCGAGGCAAGCATCAGCGACTTCATCAGCATCGGGTGCTCGGCGTTCGGCGTGATCCGGCCGCGGGCGTAGGCGCGAACCGCTTCGAGTTTATTGATCTCGTCTTCGGCAAAGCCGATCTCGCCGACGCCTCCGAGCCGCAGGCCGAAGCCGAGCAGGAACAGCAGAGCGAGCGCGATGGCAACCGGGCGGGTGAAGAGAGGCGGGCGCGTGGTGTTGGTGGCGACGAGGGCCAAAGGCGCGGTGTCAGGCGCAAGCGAAGTTTGCAGCGGCGGGACGGTTTCGGCCACACTTTCTTCCCCCGCGATTCGTTGCTTCGCCGCTTCGACACGGTCTGCCTTCATAG
>JBOGOY010000172.1:0-7139 GCA_050748185.1 Pyrinomonadaceae bacterium | reverse complement strand
CCGCCGAAGGGCCATGGCATTGAATGAAGACCGTCGTGATCTTAAATCTTAAATTTGAAAATTCAGCACTTGCCGATGCCACAGGATCGAGCCTTTGATCGACTTCGTTAATTCAATGCCATTGCGCCGAAGGATCCAATTCAACTTGGCTTATTCTCCCCCGCCCTGCGGCAGAGTAATTTCAACCTGAAACCCACTCCCGCCCCCACGCGCGCGCCCCGGCGCGGTGAAACGCAGGTCCGCAAACTGGACCAACGTTGCGCCGGCGCAGTCGGCCGTGACCCGCGTCGCCGGGAATCTTGAGAAGGCGAGGAAGATTTGCGTGCGCCAATCTTCCGCCGCCGCCGCGGCGCGCTCCGCGTCCACACCTTGCGGCTTGGGGAAGCGCTCCGCCCTGTGCCAGCCGTCTACAGTCCGCTCCCTGCTCAGCGCCGAGGTATTGAAGCGATAGTAAGCCCGTTCCGTCTCAGCGACCGTCACCCAGTTCAGCGGGTCGGCCAGCGTCGGCATCGCCGCGATACGCCGCAACGTCTCACCGGCCCGTCCCACAGCAGCCGCAGCGACTTCCCGCGCGTGGCTCTCGGCGCGGGCCTGTAGCAACCACAGTCCGCCCCAGTAAGCGACGACCAGCGCGAGCGCCGCCGCCGCGAGTTTTTGACCGAATCGCTTCCCCATCCCGAAGCGCCACGCCGCAAAGAGGCCGATGACGCCGGCCAGCCACAGCGCCTGCGAGACGAACGGGAAAGGCATTCCCGATCGCGCCGGCAGGATGAAGAAGGCCACAGACAGCGCCAGCGCCAGCAATGCCCACACGACCACCTGCCACTTTTTGCGCGACGCCAGCAGGAAGGCCGCGCCGCCCAGACTCAGCCACAGCCACGGGTCCACGATGAAAACGAGATCGCCGTAATACCAGCGACCGTTCCACGGCAGCCACGGGCGCACGCCGTAGTTATTGGTCCAGTCGAGCAGAGGGTGCGACGCGCTGAGGAGAAGCGAGGCGACGAACAGGCCGCCGAGACGGACGCCGCGCGGCGGCCTGCGGCGCAAGCGAGCGAGCACGCGATCAGCGGCGTAAAAGAGCAGCGGAATGAGGAGCGAGAGGGCGAGCGTGCCGACGAGCGAATGTGTGACGCCGCGGTGATGTTCGAGGTAAAACCAGTGGCCGCCGAGCGCCGCGAGAATATCCGCATCCGGCCCGTTGGCCGCGAGCACGCAGACGGCCGTGGCGTAAGGCGAGACTCGCTCCAGCCCGGCTTTCGCCGCCACCAGCCCGACGAGAGTGTGGGTGAGATTGTCCATGGAAGAAGAGGTCAGAGGTCGGAGATCAGAAAGAGTTGTCTTCTGACTTCCGATCTCTGACCTCTGACCTCTGAGCTTACGGGAGTTCTCTGGGCGGCTCGGGTGGGAGTTGCGCGTGACGGGCCGCGTCGAGGCGCTGAAGCGTCTGCGCCGCCTCGCGCGTGGCGGTCGACTGATCGATTGGCTTGCCGTCCTTGTCTTTCGCCTGACGCGCCGTCTCGACAATGCGGAAAAGCAACTCGGTCGCTTCGGCCTTCTTGCCCTGCTTCTCATAAACGGCGGCCAAGCGCAGCTTCGCTGTTTCGACGGGCACGGCGGAGTCCTCGTCCTTCGCCAGTTCGCCGTAGAGAGAAGCGGCCGCATCGAGTTGACCGTCAGACTCTCTGGCCTGAGCCAAGGCGTATTTGGCCCAGTCGGCGACCGTTTCTTCGCCGCCGCGACTCATGGCTTCAAGCTCGCTGACGCCCTGCGCCCGATCGACGATCAATAAACTGGCGGCCTTGAAGTAGCGCGCCTGCGTCTTGAAAGGGTCGCCGTACTTATCCTGCACTTTCTGGAACTCTTCGGCCGCGCGTTGCGCGCGTTCCCTTTCGGTGGCGAAGACCGGCCCCTGCGCGCCGGGCACGGGCGACGGGCTGACGGTCGCCTGCGTGATGTCGATGGCGCGCCCCAAGGCCGCGCGGGCCTCATTGGTCCGACGGTCGCTGCGCCACGAATAGAGGTACGCAAGGAGGCCGAGCGCGAGGAGGCCGCCGATGGCGTACAGCACCAGACGCCCTTTGCCTTCGAGCCGGTCGCCGAGGCGGTCGAAGGCGCTCATCGTCTTATCGCGGAAAGCGTCGTGTTGAAGTTCACGAACGCGCTTTTTATTGTATCGAGCCACGTTTTTATCTCTTGCAACATCGCACAGGTGTGCGCGTTCTGGAATCGGGAGGTGGAGCGAAAAGGCAACTCTACCGACCGCGTTCGAGCGTTGTCAAGCAAGCGACTATTGTCGATTGACCGCCCTGCGGGCGCGTGCTACGCTCGCGCCGAAAGGCGGGAACGGCCACTCGCGCCGAACTACTTGAGACTTCCGACGGTCCCACCTCCAGCGCCCCACAAAGCCGCCCCGCGGCGTGTGAATCTCTTCCGGCACGGGCGCGCTCCACGCATCGTTTTTTCGGGAACATACCCATTTATCGTGGTGTCTAAGGGTATGGGTGTTCGGAGAGCGACACGCGAAATAACCGCGAGGCCGCCGACCGCCGACGGAGGACGTTTGTGAGCTACGGGGAGCCATTCGCCCTCCAAGGGCAGGCCGATCTCGAACGTGTTGCCGGCTCGTCACTCGGGGCAACGCAGGCGGACGCCCGTCCTTACGCCGAGACACAGTTCATTGAAAGGCTGAAAGGCGGCGACGCGGCGGCGTTCGACTATCTCGTGGTTGAACGGACGCCGGAGATTTACGCGCTGCTCTGCCGCCTGACGAGCGACCCGGAGGAGGCGCGCGATCTCACGCAGGAGACTTTCCTGCAGGGGTTTCGCAACATCCAGAGCTTCCGCGGCGACGCGGACCTGAGGACGTGGCTTTACCGCATCGCGGTCAACCAAGCGCGCAACCGCTGGCGCTGGTGGCACCGGCGCAGGCGCGGCCAGACCGTCTCGCTCGACACGCACGAGGACGAAGACGCAGCCCCCCTCTCCTCCCGCATTTGCGACGAGCGTAGCGAGAATCCAGAACAACAGGCGCTCGCGCGCGAACGCGAAAGTGCGCTGACGGCGGCGCTCCGCACCCTCGCCCGTCCCTATCGCGAGGCCGTGGTCTTGCGCGATGTCGAAGGACTGAGTTATGAGGAGGTGGCGGCGGCTCTGGACATCAGCGTCGGCACCGTCAAGTCGAGGCTGTCGCGCGGACGCCTCGAACTTCGGCGCAGGCTGGAAGGGTCTTTGTAAATAGCAGTGGTCAGTAGTTAGTGATCAGTGGTCAGAAGGAATCAGCTTTCGCTGACCACTGATCACTAACCACTGACCACTGCTGAAAGCGAATGGCTGCCCTGCCCCGGCTTCGCCTGAGGATCCCGGTGCCGGTGGGTCAGGAGACGGCAAGAGGCGCGCTCGCCGAAGCTGTCGGTCTCGGAGCAGTCGGGCATGCGTCCCTGCGGGTTAACTTGAAAACGCGGCCAGCAACACCCGTTTATCAAAGACGCCGCAGGCACACGTGAACGCTCTCTCCGTCACCGTCGGTTAGGTAAGTCCGCTTGGCAGCCGTCTCCTTCAGTAAGAAGGCGGCCGGGGCTGGTCAGCCATTCGCCGGAAACAGTGGTCAGGAACAAATTGCTTCTGCCTGACCACTAACCATTAACTACTGCATCATGACTTGTGAGGAGACACAACAGAATCTTTCGCCTTACGTGGACGGCCGACTCGCGCACGACGCGCGCGCCGAGTTGAAGCTGCACCTCGAAGTGTGCCCCGTCTGCCGCCTGCACCTTAGTCAGACTCGCGCGCTGGTGCGCGGGCTGGGCGGCCTTGAACGCCCCATCGCGCCGCCGGGACTCGCCGCCGCGATCACGGATGCGTTGACGATCGAACGGGCCGCGGTGCGTCTCAACCCGCCGCCGTCTTCAATCGTCGATCTGATCTTCCGCTGGCTGCGGCCCCGTCTGATGCCCTACACCGTCGGGGCATTCGCGTCGATCCTGCTGTTCTTCACCGTGGCGAGCGCGTTGCGGCGGCAGGTCGGCCTGCTGCACGAACTGACCGTCGCCGCGCATCAAGGGATCGGCAGCACTTCTGACATCGTCCTGCGCGCCGGCCCGAGAGAGTATGACGTGCTGGCGCCGATTAACCTTGCCACCAGCCGCGCCCCGTTCGGCGCGCAGTCGCCGAGTCTCAACCCGAACGGTGCTCTCGCGACCCTCATCCGCACGCCCACGAGCGGCAACGAGGAGGACGACGACACCGTCATCGTCGCCGACGTGTTCAGCAACGGCAGCGCCTCGCTCGCCGAAGTCGTCTCGGCCCCGCGCAACCCGCAGATGCTCGACGAAGTGCAAGACGCCCTACGCCGCGACCCGGCGTTTGTTCCCGCCGCCTTCGACCAGCGCCCCCAGACGATGCGCGTCGTCATCTCGCTCTCGAAAGTCAGCGTGCAGGAACGCAGCTTCTGAGTTCCACCCCAAAGTAGAAAAGCAAAGGCACGAAGAGCATTTCGCTTCCTTCATGCCTTTGCTTTTAAACCGTTCTCGAAAAAATCGGGGCGGCAGGATTCGAACCTGCGACCTCTCGGTCCCGAACCGAGCGCTCTACCAGGCTGAGCCACGCCCCGATAAATAGTAAAGCCCGGTCATTGTAGGGACGCCCCGCCCACCTGTCAAACCTGAACGTCTCCGGCCGCGTCGGTCGCGCGCCGCTTCTTCTCGCGCCGAGACTTTAGGTATTCGATGACCGGAGGCATCAGCGAGAGGGCGACGACGACGATCACCACCACCTCGATGTGCTCGTCGAGGCTGATGCCGAACTTCGACTGAAGTAAGCTGCCGAGAAAGTAGCCCGAGAGGATCATGCTGAAGACCCACAGGAAGCCGCCGAGCACGTTATAGAAGACAAAATTCCGGTAGGGCATCTGCGCCGCCCCCGCGACGATCGGAGCGAACGTCCGCACGATGGGCACGAAGCGCGCGATGATGATCGTCTTCGCGCCGTACTTCTCGTAAAACTCGCGCGCCTTCTGCAAGTGGCTCGGACGGAACAGCAGCGACTTTTGCCGCGTGAACAGGCGCGGCCCTAGTTTCGCGCCCGAATAGTAACCGACGGCGTCGCCGACGACGGCCGCCACGAACAGTGTCAAGAGCAGAATGAAGACGTTGAGATCGCCGCGCGCCGCGAAGATGCCGGCCACGACCAGCAGCGAATCCCCCGGCAGGAAAAACCCCATCGCCAACCCCGTCTCCGCGAACACCACGAGGATCAGCACAAAGTATCCGGCCGCCGCAATCGTCCGCGGATCGAGATACCCTTTGATTTGGTGTATGAGTTCTAAAATTGATTCCATTTGTAGGTCCAAGGTCCAAGTCCAAAGCCATATGCCCGCTGTCCGACTTTGGGTTTTGGACCTTGGACTTGAGGCTATTCGTTCCAGCCGTGCCGGCCGATGAGGGGGACGAAGGCGCAGGCCCCGTGATCTTCCGTCTCGTAGCCCTGCTCGGTGCGGACGACGCGGAGCAGGCGTTGCGATTCGCGCGTCTGCCCGACGGGCAGCACCAGCCGCCCGCCGACTTTGAGTTGCGCGCGCAACGGCTCGGGGACATCGGGGCCGCCGGCGGCCGCGAGGATTGCGTCGTAGGGCGCGTGAGCCGCCCAGCCGAGCGTGCCGTCAAAGCACTTCACGGTCGCGTTGTAAACCCCGAGTTGCCGGATGCGCCACTGGGCGAGGCGCGCTAGTTCCGCGATCCGCTCGATGGCGAAGACTTGCCCGGCCACGCGCGCCAGCACCGTCGTCTGGTAGCCCGAGCCCGCCCCGATCTCGAGCACGCGACTATCCCTGTCGGCTTCGAGGAGTTCCGTCATCCGCGCCACGATGAACGGCTGCGAAATGGTCTGCCCGCCCTCGATCGGCAGGGCGTGATCGCCGTAGGCGCTACCTTGCAGGGCGTCTGGGACGAAGAAATGGCGCGGCGCTTCGGACATCGCACGCAGCACGCGCCCGTCGCGGATGCCGTAATGGTCGCGCAGGCGCGCGACCATGCCCTCGCGCTGACGGCGGTAAGGGTCCGGGTGCGTTGCCGAGAGAGGTGATACTTGTCTCAAAAACTGCTGCTCCAAATACAGATCTGAAAATAAGCGTGTGCGATCGTTCGACTAATTATTTTCGACGGTTTGCAGTTCTTCTTGCGGCGAGTCGTCGCCCGCGACGGGTAACAGACTCCAGCCGCTAATCGAGGTGAGAGCGCGGTGATCGGTCATGTCGCTCCGCATCGGCGTCACGGAGACGAATCCCTGCTCGACGGCGTGGTAGTCGGTGCCGTCGTCGTGGCCCGTGCTCGAAACCTCTTCGCCGATCCAGTAGTAAGCCTTACCGCGCGGATCGACATGCTCGCTGATGATCGGGCGTGCGTTCTTGATGCCCTGCCGCGTGACGCGGACGCCGCGGATCTCGCCCGGCGGGATGTTGATATTCAAGAGCGTGCCGTCGGGCAGGGCGTCGGCGAGCGCCTTGCGGACGGCTCCGACGGCGAAGCGGGCGGCGTGCGTGAAGTCGAATTTCTCACGGGTGACGAGGCTGAAGGCGATGCCGGGGACGCCGAGGATCGTGGCTTCGAGCGCGCCCGCGACGGTGCCCGAATAGCTGGCGTCATCGCCGAGGTTGCCGCCGTAGTTGATGCCGGAGACGCAGATGTGCGGGCGCTCGTCGGCCGTCAGAATTTTATTGAGCGCAAGCGTCACGCAGTCGGTCGGCGTCCCGTCTACGGTCCAGTGGCGTCCGTCGATTTTGCGGATGCGTAAAGGGCGTGAGAGGGTCAGGCTGTGCGAAGCGCCGCTCATCTCGGAGGCGGGCGCGACCGTGTACACGTCTCCCACTTCCCTGAGCGCTTCTTCCAGTTTATTCAGCCCGTCGGAATGAATGCCGTCGTCGTTAGTTAAAAGAATGCGATACATAATGCCTTTGTCATTACACCTTAACCTCGGCGATTATTCAAGCGACGGTCAATTTTTGTAATGAAGGGTAGGCCGTCCTCAGTACCTCATATCATTCGGCCACGAGGTAAATCAACGGGTAGTGGCTCAATCAAGGGAGACGGGGCAGCCAGTGCGGAAGCCCGCACGCCGTCAGGGCGCGGCTCCAACGCCCTGAC
>JBOGOY010000171.1:0-7143 GCA_050748185.1 Pyrinomonadaceae bacterium | reverse complement strand
CGATGAGATAGGCCGCGCGCCACGTGGCGAACTTCTGGTGGCGGACGGGCAGCTCGCCCGATTGCGGATTGCGGATTGCGGATTGCGGATTGAAGTCACGCTCCGCGCTGTCGTGATCCTTGTCCATGTCGTCGGTGTCGCTCGTGCGCGTCTTCACGCGGACGCTCCTTCGGCCTCGATCTCGGCGAGGGCTTCGACGCACCGCTCGCAGACGGTCGGGTAGCGCGTGAACTCGCCGACGCGCGTGGAGTAGTTCCAGCACCGCTCGCACTTCCCGCCGTCGGCCTTGAAGACTTTCACCGCGATGTCGGGCGCGGCCGCGTCGCCGGTCTTGAGCACGTCCACCTGCGAGACGATGAAGGCGTAGCGCAGCTCGTGCTGGTAGTTCACGAGCGTCGTAAAGAGCGGGTCGGTCGCCGTCACCTCGACGCGGGCCTCAAGACTGCTGCCGATCATCTTCGCCGCGCGGGCCTCTTCGAGCGCGCCGAGCGCGACCTCGCGCACCTCGAAAATCTGCGCCCAGCGCGCGGCCAACTCTTCGTCGCGCCGCGCGGAAGCGACGGGGAAGCCGGCCGTGTGGACGGACGGCGCGCGCTCCGTGCTTCCGGCGGGGGCGGGCAGATTCTCCCAGATTTCGTCGGCCGTGAAGACGAGGAGCGGCGAGAGCAGGCGCGCGAGCGCGTCGGCGATCCGGTAGAGCGCGGTCTGCGCCGAGCGGCGCGCGTGCGACTTGGGCGCGGCCGTGTAGAGCCGGTCCTTGATGATGTCGAAGTAGCGCGCCGACAGCGTCACGGTGCAAAAGTCGTAGAGCGCGCGATAGACCGTGTGAAACTCGTAAGCCTCGTAAGCCTTCAACACGCGCTCCGTCACCGCGTCCAATTCCGACAAAGCCCAACGGTCGATCTCTTGCAACTCTTCCGCCCGCACGAAATCGCGGTCCACGTCGAAGCCATCGAGATTGCCGAGCGCAAAGCGCGCCGTGTTCCGCATCTTGCGGTAGCCGTCCGTGACGCGCTGCAAAATCTCCGGCGAGCAGCGCATGTCCTCGTGATAGTCGGAAGAGGCGCACCACAGCCGCAGGATTTCGGTGCCTGATTGCTTGATCACGTCGTTCGGCGAGACGGCGTTGCCGGCCGATTTGTGCATTGCCCGGCCCTGACCATCCACCACCCAGCCGTGCGTCAACACCGCGCGGTAGGGGGCGCGATCGTGCGCGGCAAGGCCGACCATCAGAGACGAGTTGAACCAGCCGCGATACTGGTCCCCGCCTTCGAGGTACACGTCCGCCGGCCAACTCAACTCCGGGTAATGTTCGAGCACCGCAACCGAAGACGAGCCGCTGTCGAACCACACGTCGAGGATGTCCGTCTCTCTGGTCCAATTGGTCCCCTGACAGTTCGGACACGAAAAGCCTGCGGGCAACAGGTCTTTCGCCTCGCGCCCGTACCACGCATCGGCTGACTCGTGCTCGAAGATGTCCGCGACGCGGTTGATGACTTTCGGATCGGCGACGACGTAATCGCAGCCCGCGCAATAGAACGCAGGGATCGGCACGCCCCACACCCGTTGGCGCGAGACGCACCAGTCGGGGCGGTTGCGGAGCATGTTCCGCATCCGATCCTCGCCCCACGCCGGAATCCACTCGACGCGCTCGATCTCGCGCAGCGCGCCCTGCCGCAGAGAGGCCGCCGCTTCCGCTTCGTTCTCGGTGTAGTTCGTCAGGTCGCGCCCGTCCTCGTCCTGTTCAAACGCTGGTTCGGCCGCGCGCGCGTCGAGCGAGATGAACCATTGCGGCGTGGCGCGAAAGATGACCGGATTTTTGCAGCGCCAGCAGTGCGGATAGCGGTGTCGATAATCTTCGCCAAAGAGCAGCGCGCCGCGCTCGCGGACGAACTCGACGATCCGCGGGTTGGCCTCGAACACGCGCTGCCCGGCGAAATGCTCGACCTCGGGCGTGAAGCGGCCGGCGTTGTCCACGGGGCAATAAATTTCCAGTCCGTAAGACTTGCCGAGCACGAAGTCGTCGTGGCCGTGGCCGGGCGCGGTGTGGACGCAGCCCGTCCCGGCCTTGCCGCCCCCTCCGGTCGCCGATTTATCGCGCGCTTCTCTCACGTCCAACTCGGTCTCCGCGTCGGCCTCGCCGCCGAGCGTGACGTGTTCGCCGAGCATCACGAGCGACGGGCGATCAAGCCATGCGTGACGGCATTCGAGCCGGTCGAGACGCGAGCCCGGAAACGTGGTGACGATCTTCGGCGCGCCCAGCCCGCACTTCTCCGCGACCGCTTCGGCCAGTTCGCGCGCGACCACGTAAACCTCTCCGCCGTTCTCAATCGCGGCGTACTCGAAGAGCGGGTTGACGGCGATGCCTAAGTTGGCGGGAAGCGTCCACGGCGTCGTCGTCCAGATGAGGAAGAAGATTTGCCGCGGGTCGCCCTCGTCGCCCAGCACTTCGCGCTTGAAGGCGAGGTTGTCGGCGGTCGCGTCAGAGAGCGGAAACTTGACGTACACGGATGGGCTGGTGTGCTCGCGGTATTCGACCTCGGCTTCGGCGAGCGCGGTCTGGTCGTGGATGCACCAATAGACGGGCCGCGCGCCTTTATAGACGTAGCCGCGCTCGACGAAGCGGCCGAACAGTCGCACCGTCTCGGCCTCGTAGCGGTTCGACATCGTGAGATATGGGTCGTCCCACAAGCCCAGAATGCCGAGCCGTTGAAAGTCGCGCGTCTGCCGCTTCAGAGCCTCGCCCGCATGTTCGCGACAGGCGCGGCGGAACGAGATGACGGGCAACTCACTCCGCTTCTTCCCCTTCTTGTCGAGCGCGCGTTCGACGTGCTGCTCGATCGGCAGGCCGTGGCAGTCGTAACCCGGCACGTAAGGCGCGTCGTAGCCCATCATCGTCCGCGACTTGACGACGAAGTCTTTCAAGATTTTGTTGAGCGCGGTGCCGATGTGGATGTCTGAATTGGCGTAAGGCGGGCCGTCGTGCAGGATGAACTTGGGGCGGCCCTCGCGCGCCTGCCGGACGAGATCGTACAAATCGAGCGCGGCCCAGCGCTCCAAGCGCGCCGGCTCTGACTGGCCGAGGTTGGCCTTCTGCGCGAAGCTGGTCTTCGGCAGGTTGACCGTCTTTTTCAGTTCAAGGGGTGTTTCAGTGGACATAACTCTGTGATCTCAAATCCGAGATTTGGAATTTCAAATCTTACGGCCCGGCGGTGAAATCTCAAACCGCCCGGTAAGGATTTCAAACTTGCTCCGGGCGCAAGTCCTCGACCTATAAATTCAAAAGTCCCAAGCCCGGCATCGGACTTGGGACTCCAGACTTGCGGACTCTGGTATATCTCTATCCGATGAACATTTCGTCGTCCCCGTAAATCTGCTCGGCGGGCTTGGGCGGCGGGGCGAGGAACACCTCGATGCCGCGGCGGACGCCGGTCATGATCGCGGCCAACTCGCGCGCCGGTTCGACGAGTTTGGTGTGCAGAAAGTAAGTCGTCGCGGTGAACTGCCGCTGCGTCTGGTCGATCGTGCGGCTGACTAACTCGATCTTGTCGCGCGCGGTCGTCGCCGAATAGCCGACCAGTTGCTTGATCTCGCGCACCTCGTCTTTGATGAGCGCCGCCGACTCGGAGACGTGCATCGTGGCGGTCGAGAGATACCCTGAGACTTCGGTCAACTGCTCGGCCATCTCCTTACCTTGCCCGGCGATCTGACGGACTTGATCGCTTAAAGCCGTGACGCGCTCTAACAGCGGCTCGGTGCGTCGCTCCAGCGCGTTGACGGTGTTGACGACGCGGCGCAGCACGACGGCGATCGACACCATCGCCGCCGCCACCACAACGAACGACACGGCGACGATGACCAGCACCCAGAAGGCCGGATCGTTCGTGCTCATCTGCAAGGCTAATGAGGACATGATTGGATTGCGGATTGCGGAATGCGGATTGAAGAACGCACGTTGTGCTTTTCAATCCGCCATCTGCGACCCGCCATCTAGAATTAGGAGCGTTCTTCGATTTCCGGGTAGGTCGGCGCGGGTTCGAGCACGGCCGACTCGGTGCGGCGCTTCTCGTCGGCGTAGGCGCGCTTGCCGGCGTCGATGGCGGCGGAGAGGTGTTCGCCGCGCCGGGCCGCGGCGTCACGCGCCGAGGCGGCCACTTCGCCGGCCTTGCTGGCGGCGGTGGCGTAAAACTCGCCCGCCCGCTCGCGCGACACTTCGTAATACTCACCGGCCTTCTCGCCCAGTTGCGTCGCCGTCTCGCGTGCGCCGTCCACTCCCTTGCGCGTCACGTCGGCCAAGTCGCCGCGCAACTCGCGGCCTGACTTCGGCGCGAACAGCAGCGCGACCGCCGCCCCGACCGCGCCGCCGATCAGGAAGCACGTCAACTGCGTCACCATGCTTGACTCTTCCCGCCTGTAAGGTTCCTGTTGCATCGTCATTTGCGACCTCTCTTCCAGTCATCGCACGGTGTGAGCGGCGATGAACTGTCTCCAGCTTTAGTCAGGTAAATCCCACTCGCACTATAACAAAAGGCCGCGAAAAGGCGCAAGAAACGTGACCCGCGCGCCGCGGCAAAAGTGTGGCGGCGGGGATGTGCGGGCGCTCTGATCGCGCTCCTACACGTCATTCGGCGTATGCCCGACAAAGGGTGGATTCGTTAAAGTCTTGTTTGAATCACTCTGTTCGATGAATTTGCCGACACCGCAAAATAATTTTACAGAGCAAGGCCCGTGTCCGTGACGGAACTTGTCCCTACCTCGCCCGGTTCTTGTCCACGATTGCGATCAGGATGAGGGCGAACGAGAGCAGCCGGATTAAGTAGATGAAAGGTATTGCTTCATTCGGATTCAACATCAACCCCATCGCGGCGCGGTTCAGACCCTCTACACAGAAGGAGATGGCGAAGAAGAGAAAAAAACGGTCTCCGGTCGTTTTCCAGAAACGCAAAAAGAACAGGCTGGCCGTCAGAGAGGCGATCGCGATTGCGCCCAACAGCATGAGATTCATAACTATAGCCTCACTCAGATTCCCAAATTAATCCGTAGAGCAGCACCATCAACGACACGAGCGCCAATACTAAACGCCACGTGGACAGATCGACATAAGATACGACCAGCCTGTCAACGACTAATAAGACATTGTTCAGCGTCAACCCGACGAAGCACAAGCCACCCCACAGCAGCAGTCTGTAACGGCTGCGGCGGTAGGCCCGCAAGAGTAGCCAAGCGCAAAACGACGCTGTGACAGCACAAAGTAAATAGATTACCCCGGACATCATGATTCAGTCCTTCCCTCTCCGCAGCTTGAAAGCGTCGGCAAATTTTTGTGCCCTCGCTTTGGGCTTGGCGTGGATTAAGTTTGTCACGGACACGAGATACTTTGAATACACTTCGGCCACGCGCTCGACCATCTGCCCGAGTTTCGGCGTCGCGGGGTGATAGCGATACGCAGAGGCAGGATCCCCGGCCGCTGCTAAAAAGCCACCCGCGTGCAAGTGGGCCAACACCTCAGAGGTCTGCTGCCGGCTGGTATACAACCGTTGCGCCAGCGCCTCGACGCTCCATTCCGTGTGAGGGTTTCCGCGCAGTAGCAACAGCCCTTCCAACTCTGCCACGGAATCAATTTTTGCGAGGATAAACTGCTGTATATCCTCTGGGATTAATTCATCAGCCATGGTGAATTTACTTTAGCCGAGCAGCTTAAATCGTGTCACCGTTCTCCGGGCGAGGTGACTCATCCCGCGCCGCCCATCTGGGGCCGGGGCGCGAGGCGGTTGCCGGATCAACTCACAGCGCAGGAAAGCTCGAACAACACTGGCAGGTGGTCCGAGCCGATGTCGGGTCCGGCCTTGATGGCGAGGGTTTCGACCTCGGGGCTGAGGAGGCAGTGATCGATCGGGATCATCAGGAGGGCGAAACGCAACCACACAGGCCACGTCGGCAGCAGGCCGAAGCCGAGCCGCGCCTCCCGCAAGTTCCCGGCGCGCAGCAGGAGAGAAAAGTGCGGGGACCACGGCGTAGTGTTCAGGTCGCCGACGACGACGAGCGGGCGCGGAAGTTTGGGAACCAATGAGGCGGCCTCCGACAGCAGCGCGTTGCGATAACCGAAATGGCGGCGGCGGATGGGCGCGTGTGTGTGCATCGTCAGGAGCGTCAGCGTGTGCCCGCCGCCGAGGTCGAGGCGGGTGACGATGCCGGGGCGCTGGTTCTCTCCGTCGAAAATGATTTTGGGGTTCGCAAGGGGCAGGCGGCTGAAGAGCGCGATCCCGGCGCCGCGCGGCCGGGGGACCAGAACCTCGTGCGGGAACGTCGCGCGCAAAACTTTCAGCCCGGCGCACCATTCGTCCGTCGCCTCTTGCACGATCAGAATGTCGGGCCGCGCCGAGTGAGCCAGTTCGATCAGCGGCGACAGGTCGGGGTTGTGGTAGTTGACGTTCGCCAGAAGGACGCGCAGTTTGCGGCGCGGTGTTGCGGCGACGGCGACTCTGCGCTGAGGTGACAAGTAGTAAGGCAGCACCGACGCTGTTTCGAGCGCGGCGTAGAGCAGTGCCGCTGCCGCCCAAGTCCATTGTCTCGTAACGATGAAGACGAGCAAGCCGGCGGAGGAGGCGACGAGGTACTGGACCCTGAAGTGTGAAGCCAGTTCGAAATACTTGCCGGCGCGCCCCAGTCGCCCAGCGGCGGCGAGCAGCAGCACGCAGGCGAAAAGCGCCTGACAAGCGAGCAGGGCAAAGTCGCTCACGCATCCCCGCCGTACTCTTGCAATTTGCGATAGAGCGTTTTGCGCCCGATGCCGAGGGCGCGTGCGGCGTGCGTCTTGTCGCCGCCGGTGTAGGCGAGTGTGGTCTCGATAGCGCGGCGCTCGATGTCGTCCAACGTGGAGGGGACTTCGATTTCGAGCTTGAGCGGGCCTGAGGCCGCGGCCAAACGCACTCGCTCGCGGCGGGGCGTGGTGGTGGCGGCGCTCGCCGTAGCCCGCTCTTCGAGGGTCGCACGGCTGATCGCTTCGGGTAGATCCTCGAGTTCGATCTGGCGACCCGAGGCGATGATGACGCCGCGCTCGACGGCGTTTTCCAACTCACGGATGTTGCCGGGCCAGTCGTAGTTGATCAGGGCGAGGAGCGCGTCTTTCGCAATGCCGGGGAC
>JBOGOY010000170.1:0-7144 GCA_050748185.1 Pyrinomonadaceae bacterium | reverse complement strand
GTCCGGCGCGCGCGGCTGCGGCGGCGGTGCGCCGGTTGAAGTGATCTTGAAAGAGCCAGACGGTGAAACGGCTCAGGACGTCGAACGCGGGGCCGAGCCAGTTGTCGGGCCTGACGTGTTCGAGCAGCGCCACCGTGCCGCCGGGCCGCACCACGCGACGCAACTCCGCGAACCCTCGGGCCGGAGATTCGATCGAGCAGAAGACCAGCGTCGCGAACGCGGTGTCAAAGGTCGCGTCGGCGAAGGGCAACGCTTCGGCGCGCGCCTGCACCAACTGGACCCCCGGCGGCCGGGTCGGCTTTCCCCGCGCCCGCTTGATCATCTCGACGCTCAACTCGACGCCCGCGCCACGCGCCCCGCTCGGGTAGTGCGCGAAATTCAGGCCCGTGCCCGCGCCCACTTCGAGCAGTCGCCCGCCTTCTTCGGGCAGTTCCCGCAACAGCCGCGCCCGCAGCCCACGCAGCCCCCAGTTTTCGAGCGGCGCGAAGGCCGCGTCGTAACGCCCCGCGAGGCGGTCATAGACGGGCGGGCGGCCCGTCTGCGTTTCCTCGTCGGTGCTCGCGCCAGCTTTGTTTCCGATCTTCAAAGTCCTCAAACTTTACCACGCGCCGTTGCATAAAATTGTAGTGTCTTCTTCAAAATTATGGAGATATTGCCACCGGCTTGAAGAGCCCCGCCCGTCTTTCGCGGGTTTTAGTGCTTCGAGCCAGCGGGCATAGTGCTTGCCTCTTAAACTGGCGCGCTCGCATCTTCAAGGAACCCGAGTTTTTTCAGTCGGCACATCGAAGCTACAAAACAGCGCAACCCCTCGTCCGCAGTCAGCCGCCACGGTCTGTTTTAACGGCTCAAACGGTCACGAAACTAAGCACGTCGCACCCGGCGCTAAGACGCCCTTCAACCAATCAGTTAATCGTTCACAACGACACTCTACGACGGAGGAGAGCAAAAATGGCTAACTCAGTCAGATTCACACTTGGGACATTCGTGTTACTAATCTGCGTGACCGGGGCTGCGTCAGCACAGACCACCGGCTCCATCTCGGGGATAGTGCAGGACGAGCGGGGCGCATCGATCCCGAGCGCGAACGTGACAGCGCGCAACGTCGAAACCAACTTCACCCGCACCGCGCAGACGAACGACGAGGGGCGTTACAGCTTCGTCAACATGCCCGTCGGCGCTTACGAGGTCGCGGTCGAGGCTCCAAACTTCTCGAAGTATTTACAGACCGGTATCACCCTTGCGCTGAACCAACCGGCCGTCGTGGACGTGACGATGAAGGCCGGGGGCGTGACCGAGGTCGTGACCGTGACGGAGAACGCGGCCGTCCTCAACACGACCACCGCCGAGGTCGGCACGCGCTTCGACGAGCGGCGGCTGTCAGAGTTGCCGCTTTCGACGAACCGCAATGTCTATAACGTGGCTCTCTCGGCCCCGGGCGTCAGCCAGTTGCAGTCGAACCAATCCGGCTTTACCAACGGCATCAACTACTCGGCCAACGGCGGCCGCCTCCGTTCAAACAATTTCCTGATCGACGGTCAGGACAACAACGACTTTGGCGTCGGCGGCGGCGCGGTGCAGTTAAACAACCCCGACCTCATTCAAGAGGTGCGGCTGGTAACGAATCAGTTCACTGCCGAATTTGGGCGCAACAGCAGCTCGGTTTTCAACGCGGTCACCAAGAGCGGGACCAACGACTATCACGGCTCCGGCTTCTGGTTTCACAACGACAACGCGCTGAATGCGTGCAGCAACCTCAACAAAGCGGCGGGGTTCTGCACTGAACCCGGCAGCCGAACCGGTTTCACGAGCGAAAAGAGGCCGTTCCGCGTCGAGAACCAACTCGGCGGCACCATCGGCGGCCCGCTCCACCTGCCGCGCTTCGGCGAGGGCGGCCCCACCTACATCAGCGGGCGCGACCGCACCTTCTTCTTCTTCGCGATTCAGCGCTGGTGGGATCGCCGCCTCGGGCAGGGCGTGACGGTTGACGGCGTGCCGACCGCCGAGGGACGGCAGATCCTTCAGTCCGCCGCCGGGAACCGCCCTCAAGTACAGGCCCTATTAAATTTCCTGCCGGTCGCGCAGACCGGGACGGTCGCCACCCGGACGTTCACCGTCGGCGGGCAGACCTTCAGCGTGCCGCTCGGCTCCTTGACCGGATCGAGTTCGTTCATCTTCGACGACTGGCAGACTTCATTCCGCGTCGATCACCGCTTCAGCGACGACCACATCCTGAACGCTCGCTACATCTATCAAGACCAGAACACTTCCGGCGCGGGCCAGTCTACGCCGCCGGGCTACGAATCCTCGAACGTGTCGCGCAATCAGGGCGTGAATCTCGCGCTCAACAGCGTGCTCAGCCCGCGCATGGTCAATGAGGCGCGCCTCGCTTATCTGCGGGCCGCGAGCGCGACGGTCGCCTCTGATCTGCGGGCCGAGGCGATCCCCTCGATCCAGATCACCGACCTCGGACTGACCGGCCTCAATGCAGGCGCGACGCGCACCGCCATCGGACTGGCGGCCAATCTACCGCAGTTCTCTTTCCGCAACACCTACCAGATTCAGGACAACCTCTCTTACACGCGCGGTAATCACGCGATGAAATTCGGCGCCGACATCCGCCGCAACCAGTTGGCGCAACTCTTCAAGCCGACGACGCGCGGCCACCTCGTCTTTTCAAACCTGAACAACTTCGTCAACGACCTCGGCAACGTTCAGATCAACCGCGACCTGCCGGGGGTGGCAAGCGTGCTCCATCTCGACTGGCACGACTTCTTCTTCTACGGGCAAGACGAATGGCGGATCGCGCCGAACTTCACGCTGACTTTCGGGCTGCGTTACGAAAATCCGGGACAGCCCATCGCCGATCTGGTGCAGGAGAATGCGCCGGTGCTGGCGGCGTCTGGCAACGATCCGCGCTACCGAGTGAACCCGATCCCTGAGCGCGATAGCGACAACTTCGAGCCGCGCCTCGGCTTTAACTATAACCCGCGCACTGAAACCGGCGGCATCATCGGCTTCATCACGGGGGGCGACAAACTGGTGCTCCGCGGCGGCTACACGCGCACCCACGACTACGCCTTCACCAACATCGCGCTCAACATCTGGAGTTCGTTCCCCTTCGTCGCGGCGTTCAACCAGACGAACGTCCCGAACGCCTTCGCGACTTACCGGAACCTCCCGATCAACCCGGCGACGTTCACTCGCACCGTCGTCACGCCTGACTTCAGTTCGCCGCAGTACGATTCGTTCAGCCTCGAAGTGCAGCGCGAGTTGACGCGCGACATCGTCGTGCGCGTCGGCTACGTCGGCTCGAAGGGGACGGGCCTCTTCGAGAGCATTGACGGGAACCCGGTCGTCTTCCGCACTGCTCTGTCGGGGAGCACCACTAACCCGCCCGTCCGCACCGATCCGACCACTGGCCCGGTGCGCCTGCGCGCCAACTCAGGCTCATCCATCTACCACTCGATGCAGGCCAGTTTGGAGAAGCGTCTGACGAGCGGCTTCAGCGCCGGCGTCCACTTCACCTACAGTTCTTTCATCGACACGATGTCGGAGATTTTCAATAACTCCAATTCCGAGATCGCGCTCGCGCAAGACCCGTACAACCGCGCTGCGGATCGCGGCCGCTCATCCTACGATCGCCCGCTCCGGTTGGCCGGCAACGCCGTTTACGAGTTGCCGTTCTTCCGCGATCAAAGGGGTGTCGTCGGCCACGTGCTCGGCGGTTGGCAGATGAACGCTTTCCTCAGCTTCCAGAGCGGCGCTCCTTTCTCGCCTCTGAACGGATCAGACCCGACCGGCACGCTCGGCGGCCTCGCCTCCGCCGTCGGCATTGCCACGCGGCCGAATGTTATTGGTGCCGCCGACTTGTCACGCCTGTCTGTCGAAGAATTATTCGCGTTGCGGGGCGCGGTCAACTCCACCACCGGCAATGCTTTGTTCCGAACACTCGGGGCGGGCGAGCGGGTCGGCAACGCGGGGCGCAACATCCTACGCGCTGACGGCATCAACAACCTCGACTTCGGCATCCTGAAGAACACGCGCATCAACGAGACGCAGAAACTCCAACTGCGCGCCGACTTCTTCAACGCCACTAACACGCGCGACTTCGGCACGCCGAACTCGACCGTCAACGCCCCCGGTTTCCTTAACCAGTGGGCCACGGATGGCGGCAACCGTCGCATCGTCGTCGGCCTCAGGTACATCTTCTAAGCCTGACGGTCCCGTAAACAGGAGGGGGCTGGGGGAAAATCCTCCAGCCCTTTTTTCTTCCCGCTTGAATAAGTGATGGTCAGTCGCTTGACCGCGCGGTACTGCCAGCATAGTGTGTGACCGTTTCCCCGAAAACAGAAATCTAACACGGGCTAGCGGCCGGAGGGAGGTCAGCGTGATGAAAAGGCTCGCCCTGTGCCAAGTCGCCACCCTGTCGCTGCTGCTCGCGGCGCTCACGTCGGGCGCGCAGACGTTAGTTAGCACACCGGCAGTTAATAACCCTGAAGCGGACCCGCCGCCGAACGTCGCCGTGTTGAAATTCAGTTGGAGCAAAGAACGCCTCGGGTGGGAGCGCGATCCGTTCGGCGGACCCGTGGAAAACTTCGACGAGATGCGCGTGCGAACACGTAACGAGCGCCGCATCGACGACGCCAAACGCGGCGGCTCGAACGACGTGGACCGCGTCAAGCGCGAGGCCCGGGCCGATGCCGCCATCCTCGCCGAGCGGCGCAAGCAGCGCCCTCCCCGCTACGGCTTCTTATACAAGCTTGCGATCCAGAACGGCGGCGCGAAGGCGATTACGGCGCTCGATTGGGATCACGTGTTTTACGAGCCGGGGACCAACACCGAGACCGGGCGGCAGCAGTTCACCGGCGAGGCGAAAGTCGGCCCCGGCAAGCGTAAAGAGTTCACCGTCTTCAGCCCTGCCCCGCCGGCCCACACCATCAGCGTCCACGAGTTGAATAAGGGCGAGCGCGCCTCAGTCGGCGAGCGCATCGTCATCATCCGCGTCCAGTACGCGGACGGCTCCGTGTGGCAACGCCCCTGACCCGCGTCTGAAATCACTCGGTCATCATCGTCATGCGCGACCTGCGGCATGCGGTCGTTTGCCCTCACGCGGCGCGGGAACAAACGAGCGCGCGCCGTTGTCTAACCCGGCGTCCGATTAATTCGGGGCGGGGGACCAGTAAGATGGTGACGCCGAAATCTGGAATCGAGAAGGCGGGGCTCGCGTTCGGGCTGCTGGTGTTCGCGGCGTACCGAACACTGGAAGCGAACGCAGCCAACGGCGGCGGCAACGGAGCGGCGGACGGGTGGATGTTGCTGCTGGGCGTGATCATGGCGTTAATGACATTCCCTTTGGGCGGCGTCGTGATGTTTTTCCTCGCTCTGCTGACCGAAACTTGTGAGAGCTGTCAGGAATTGGGTTGGGCGCTCAACTGGTCAACGCTGATGTTCGTCGGCTACCTACAATGGTTCTGGCTCGTCCCGGAGCTGCGAAGCCGCAACCGGCTGACACTACTCAACCTCGCACCCCGCGCGGCGGCCGCCGGAATGTTCAATGGTTTACGCGCAAACGCGCCCACGGCGGCCATTCAGCCGCCGGCCGCGACGGTCGAGGCCGTCATTTCGCCCCGAAAGTTCGATGCGGAGGGCCGCACGCCGCTCGAACGCGCGTTAGACGCTGCCATGTCGCCCGCGTTAATATTACGGCAGGAGTAATTTGGTGAATACTGAGTTGCTAATCCCTTTGCTCACCTTCGGCGGAACCCTACTGCTCGTGGTGACGGGCCTGCTCAATTTCTCCGTCTTCGTCAGGCAACTGCGCGCTGCGAGGGAGCAACTCGAAACCGCCAGGCGGCAACTGGAAAGCGCCCGCCAGCAGCCCGAGATTCAGCTAGTGCAGCGGGCGATGACGGAAACGTCTGACCACCTCAGAATCCTCGTCGAGAGGCCGTACCTGCGCCCCTACTTTTACGAGAACAGGGCTTGGGCCGAAGGCGACACGGCGAGCCACGACGAGGTAAAAGCGATGGCGGAGCTGATCCTGAACAATTTCGCATCAGCGATCATTCATTCAGCCGCCTTCCCGCAATATCCTGTCCGCAGCGTAGAGCAGACGATCAGGTTCCACCTGCGGAACAGCCCGGCACTGCGCGATTTTCTATTGGAGGGCTTCGACCGCTTCCAGCTTGCCGGCTTGGCCCTCCTCTGTCTGAAGAACGAGACGAAAGCCGGTGCCGAGAAAGATTTACGTGATTTAATCTCCGCATCCGGCGGGGATGCTGATGAGAGAGCCCGCCGCGCAAGTCTCCTAAGCCATCTACAATCTAGGGATGAGGCAGAGCCGCTTGAGTTGGCGAAGTACAGCATGGAGAGGGCATGTACACTGCCGCCGGACATGGGTGCCCCAGCCCGCGTCTAACAACGGCATGCACCCGACCGCGAAATAGCGTAGCTCTCATCCGCGAGACGCTATGCCTGTTTCGTTCAATGCGCGGCGGGTGATGCCGGGCGTTGGACGTTTGAGCCGCGGTCGCTCGCTCCCCCTGCCGCCGCCTGCCTTGACGCTCGTGGTCGCCGGTGTTAGCTTGTCACCTCCCCGCCGCCAGACTTCGGACTGACATGACCCGGACAAGGGAATGATGAACGGCCGGCAGCGGCGAACGCTCTTTGTTAGCTTAAGACTCATCGCTATTCGACCGCGCGCCGCCCCTTCAAGACGGCGCGCGGTTCGACCGTCGCAGGTGCTGCTCCCCCTCTTTTGCATCGGGGGACGACAAGGGAAGCCGGGTGTAAAGCCCGCACGGTTCCCGCCACTGTGGACCGGCGATTGTGTCGCCTCCGATGTTTACTGGTCACTCGCCCGAGACGGGGTGGGGAAGGCCGCGGGGCGGCGCGTCCGAGCCGGAAGTCAGGAAACCTTGCCTGCATGATGAGAGGTCAGAGGTTTAGAGGTCAGTGAAAAGGCACAGCAGTTTTGTCTTCACTGACCTCTGACCTCTAAACCTCTGACCTCTTTCTCGGACGGCTGGCGACCGCTGACGCTCCGGGAAAGGGCGGGTGGCCGAAGAGAGTGACTGTGCGAGCAAAACCTTCAAGGGCCGGGCGCGAAAGCAGACCCGGTTCGACTAGGAGGCGAATGCGACGC
>JBOGOY010000169.1:0-7148 GCA_050748185.1 Pyrinomonadaceae bacterium | reverse complement strand
GCGCGGATCAGAACATCTTTTCTGATCCGCGCTCTCTCCGCCGACATCCGCGGCTCCTCTGCTTCCTCTGGTTTCAACGCATCTTGGGATTAGAAGTCTAAGCGGAAACCAAGCTGCAAGGTCAACGGGCGACCCACGGGCGGGCCGAAGCCGGGGCCGTAGAGCGAGACCGGCTGCCGGAAGCCGTCCCGCGACGTGGCCGAGCTGATCCCAAGCCGCGAGGCAAGGGACAGATTATCCGTGTCGAAGAGATTGTAGAATTCGGCGTAACCTTTAACGCTCCACCTCTCGCCGAACCGGAAAGTTTTCTGGGCGCGGAGGTCTACGTTGAAGAAGCGGCCGGTCGTCTCTCCGATAATTTCGCGCGTGATCGGATCGGTGATGAACCCTCTTCGCACGTTGTTCACTTGAGCTTGCGTGCAGCCGCGCGGGTTCAGGGCGAGAATGGCGCTTGAGCTTCCGCGCGCGGCGAAAACCGCCGCCGGATCGGTGTTGGCGCAGATGCGGTCGTTAGTCGCGAGGCCGTCGCCGTCGAGGTCCACGCCAGAGTTGAGCGAATACGGACGCGCGCTGGCCAACTGCATGATCGGCGCGAGTTGGAAGCCGCCCGGCAACTCGAAGACGCCGCTGAGGACGATGCGATGACGTTCGTCGATCCGCGTCGGGCCAAACTCTTCCGGCTTGAACTGATTTTCGGGCGTGGTGGCGATACCGTTCCCGCTATAGGAAGCGACGGGCTGCCCGCCCCACGAGCGAGAGTTGGCTAACACGTAGCTTGCGTTGAACAACATCTTGCGGGTGCGATGGCGCACCGTCGTCGTCCAACTGTCGAACAGCGAGCGGTTGGTCGTGCCGATCATGTTGATTTGCTCGACCCGCGCGGTCCCTCCGGCGATGTTGCCACTGGCAGGCAGACGGATGGGGAAGCCCGCATCGACAAACGCCCGGTCGAACAGACGGCTGTTGGCCCCGCGCACGCACAGTGACGAAGTGGGTGTCGAACCGGGGTAGAGCGGATCGCAGATGTCAGCGATGCGCGGGTTGATGACCTGCACGCGCGGCTCGTTGAGGCCGAGCGTATGCACGTAATCGCTCGAGATGGTGGTGTCTCGCCCCAGTTTCGTCTCAAAGCCGATGGAAAACTTCTGCACGTAGGGCTCGCTGGCGTCCGGGTCGTTGATGCGCCCGAAGCCGCCAAACGCGAGATCGCTGAACGAGAAGTCAGCCGGCACCGCGGGCAGCGGATCGACGCCGAAACGGAACGTCGGGAACTGTCCGACGCCAACCGCTGTATTCGTGAAGCTCAAGGCGGTTTGATACAACTCCGGATTCGTCTGCGTCAGCGAGAACAAAGTGAGGTTCTGGAACAGTTGATCGTAGAAGATGCCGTAGCCGCCGCGAATAACTGTGCGCCCTGAACCCGTCGGATCATAGGCGAAGCCGAAACGCGGCTGAAACTCGGTCCAACTCGGCGTCGTGCGGCTCAGCTTTTCCGGGTCTCCGGCGATGGCTTGGGCGCGCGGGTGGTTCAGCCGCTGGAGCAGGAGGATCGTGCGGTTATTGGTTTGATCGATGAGGTTACCGATGTTCGCGTCCCAGCGCAGGCCGAGATTGAGCGTCAGGCGCGGCGTCACCTTGAAGTCGTCTTGAAAGTAGAGGGCCAGTTGGTTCAAGGTCTGCTTGTGTGTGCCTTCGCCGTCCGAGAAAGTGAGTTGGCGCACCGCGCCGGGTGTCGCAAAGCCTTGCGGGTAGAGGCCGTTGGTGTTGTTTCTGATGGTCAGGGGATCATCGAAGAAAGTGAGTTGGTACCCCTGCGCGCCGAAGAAGAAGAAGCCGTCCAGCTTCGTGTTGATGTAATTCACACCGAACTTCATGGTGTGCTGCCCGGCCGTCCACGAAAAGTCGTCGCGGAACTGGTATTTCTTTTCGAGGGTCGCCTGCGGCACATTGGCGTTGCGGCCCGTCTGCACCGACGGGAAGACGATGTTCGGCGTGTCAGTGACGCCGAGGATCGCGTTGTTGAAGTCCTGAAAGTGGAACGTGAACAGGTTCAGCTTCGTCGGACTGAGCGTCAGCGTGTGATTAACCACCAAGCTGTATAGCTTGTTGTTGTTGGTGTTCCCGCCGGTGAGGTCGGCCGTCGCGGGCACGGCGATCTGATCGTTGGGGGAGTCGTTCTTCTGATACGAGAAGCGGTAGAACATCGACTGGTTGTCGGTCAGGTTGTGATCGACTTTGGCCGTCAACAGCGTGTCGTTGTAAGGCGTCGGGATGGGACCAACAGTCACGCCCGGAATGGCGGGCAGTTGCAACGCCGCGATCGGCGAGAGGGCGTTGACTTGCCGCTCGCGGAAGCGCTCTATCGAGAAAAAGAAGAACAGCTTTTCCTTCACAATCGGTCCGCCGAGAGAGCCGCCAACTTCCTGACGACTGAATGAAGGCTTCTCGTAGCTGGGGTTGAGAATCTGATTCCGCTTGTCGAAGAAGTCAAAAGTACGCAGAGCCTCGTCGCGGAAGTTGGCGAAGAACGAGCCGTGAAACTCGTTCGAGCCCGACTTTGAGATGACGTTAATGACGCCGCCCACGGCCCGCCCGCTTTCCGCCGTCCAGCGATGCTGCAAGACTTGGAACTCCTGAATCGACTCGTAAGCGAAATTTTGCAAGAGGCTGCCGACGACGTTGTCTTTGTTATCGCCGCCATCAACGTTCACGTCCACTTGGCGGCCGTCGCCGCCGTTGAAGGCGACGTTGCCGACGCGCGTCTTGGTCGGGTCGAAGTTCCCGACGGGTCGCGCCTCCGGCATGATGACTGACAGGCCGGCGAAGGTGCGATTCAGCAGCGGCAGGTTCTGCACTTCAATTGGCGTGACGACGCCGCCGAGTTCCGACTTCGTAGTTTCGACGAAGAGCGCTTCGGCCGAAACCTCGATCGTCTCGGTGATCTGCCCCGGCTTGAGATCGAAGTTGACGGTCTGTTTCGAGCCGACGTTCAGCGCGGCGTCCTTCAGCAGCGCCTTCGCGAAGCCCTGCGCCTCGACCGTCAACTCATAGGTTCCGGGAGGCAATTGCGTCATCGTGTAATCGCCCGCCTCGTCGGTCGTGGCGGTGCGGGCCTGCCCCGTGGCGTTATTGCGCGCGGTGACGGTTGCGCCCGGAACAGCGGCCCCATTTTGGTCGAGGACGCGCCCGGTCACATCGGCGGTGCTCACCTGCGCGCGTGCGGGGAATGAGAAAAGCAGGATCAGGGACAACAGCGGGACGAGGCCGCGAGCGGTAGTCAGACGGTAGGTAGCCACGGGTAATACCTCCTCTTGGGTTGTCAGAAGTTCAAGGGCACGAGGGTCGGTAATTCGTCAGCGGCGGACTGCTTTAAGTCGTGCAACTTTTATTCCGCGCACCGTCCGGCTGTCAACACTTATTTTCTTAGGAATTTTGCCGGAGAGCGCCTCGTCCCGGCGCGCATCCCGAGAAGAATCCAAAATATTATAAAATTAAATCGGAAAAAATAGAGACGCGGGGTGGGAGATCGTTTACGCCGAGGGGAGCCTCTGTCAATTGGAACCCACAGTCCCTAATGCGGCACGGATGGCACTACTCTTGATGGAGAAAACGCGCGATGCCTTTCTGGCAGTCGTCTGTCATGCGCGCGATGGCGTTGAGGTCCACGCCCGACTGGAGCGCGGCGTCGAAGGTCATACCGTCCATGTGGTAGAGCAAGCGCTTAGAAAGCATCACGGCGGAACGACTGACTTTCACGAAAGCAGCAGCGTAGGCTTCGACCTCATGCTCGAAAACGTCGTCTTCATAAACTCGATTGATGAGCCCGACGCGCTCGGCCTCGTCCGCGTTGATCTCCGCGCCGCGCGCGATCAATTCGAACGCGCGCTTTTCCGAGACGTTCCGCCGCAAGATCGCCATTACCATCGCCGGCACGAACCCGATCTTCACTTCCGGGTAGCCGAAGCGCGCCGTGCGCGCGGCAAGCACCAAGTCGCAGGCGGTCGCCAGCCCGCACCCGCCGGCCAGTGCGCGGCCGCGCACCGCCGCCACAACGGGCACGCGCACCCGGCGAATCAAAGCGAACAACTCCATCAGCGACTGGGCGTCTTCGAGGTTTTCGGTGATCGAACTCTCAGAGATTTTTTGCAACGCCGAAAGGTCAGCGCCCGAGCAGAAGTCCGCGCCCGCGCCCGTGATGACGACGACGCGCACCGACTCGTCGGCGTCCGCCGCGCGCAGAGCATCCTTTAGCCCGCCGATCACAGCATCATTCAGGGCGTTGCGCTTCTCGGGTCGGTTGAGCGTGACGCGCGCAATCTGATTCTCGACCGTGTAGATGATTGGCTCTTCCATGTGGGATTTATTTTCGGCCTTCGTCAACGGTGTCCTCGAACATGCGATCAGCCCAGCTAATCCGCGCCGAGGAAACTGAGCAGCGCCTCGTTCACTTCGACCGGGTACTCGACCTGCACCCAATGGTTCGCGTTCGGCAGGCGCACCTCGCGATACTGCGCGTCAACAAACTCGCGGACGCCGCGCACCGTCTCCGGCACGATCGCGAAGTCGCGCTCACCATAGACGAACAACGTCGGCACGCGCACGCGCCGGGCCTTTGGCGAACCGGGCTGGCGAGCGGGGGTGAACATTTTGAAAACGTTGGCGCGATAGTAGTTGAGCGCGGCGGTGAGAGAGGTCACGCCCGTCGAGGCATCCCGTTGTCGGAGCGCTTCTTTGTAAACGGCGAGGTCGGTGTCGTTGAACGTGCCGGGCCGCGAAGTGCCTTTGAACATCGGCGCGAGGCGCGCGAAGTCGTTGCCCGCGATCCACCATTCGGGCAGGTAAGGCAGTTGAAAGAAGAGCATGTACCAACTGCGGAGCGCCTGTTTCAAAGTCAGGTTGCGCGCCCAGACGGCGACGGGCGGCGATTGCAAAGCGGCGAGTTTCCACACGTATTCGGGGTGCCGCTGGGCCACGGCCCACGCCACCGCCCCGCCCCAGTCGTGCCCGACGACCGCCGCTTGACGCGCCCCGAAATGGCGGATCAAAGCCGTCACGTCGTCCACCAGTCTTTCAATCGCATAGTCGGCGACGCGCGCCGGCTTATCGCTCAGATTGTAGCCGCGCATGTCGGGCGCGACGACGCGGTAATGTTTGCCGAGGGCGAGCAATTGATAACGCCACGAATACCAACACTCAGGAAAGCCGTGCAACAGGACGACGAGCCGCTCGCCTTCACCGTGTTCGACGTAATGCAGGCGCACGTCGCCCGCCTGCGCGTAGCCGTGGCGGAAAGACGATTCACTGTGAGTGATTTCCTCGTTCATGGCGCAATCTCACTGAATCGAACCTGACAACCTTGAGACAGAGGGAAAAGCCTGATCCACGAAAAGACACGAAGGAACACGAAGCCAGAACCATGAAACTGGCGTCTTGGTTTCGTGCCGTTTCGTGTCTTTTCGTGGATCATCATTTTCTTGTGTCCAATCAATCGTGCGTGTCTCGATTTAGAAGCCTAAAGCGTGCGCCTCTTCGTCCGGCACGTCAATCTGCATCCGCAACAGCGCGGTCGAGAAGGTCTTGCCCTGCGCGTCGGTCATTAACGAGAGTGTGCCGCCGCCGCCGAGGCTTTCGTGCAACAGGAAGTTGAGCGCACCGAGATTTGGCAACTCGAACCGTTCGACCTCGCCTTTGCAGATGCCCTTGAAATGTTCCTTGACGCGCGCGGCCGTCACCTCACGCGCGAGCAGCGGGTAGAACTCTTCGCGCAGCGCAATTAACCCGACGTTGGCCGTATCGCCTTTGTCGCCGGAACGCGCGTGGGCGAGTTTGAGCAGTTGAACTTTCATTTTCCCTTCTTCCAACTCATTGTGGGATGACCTGAATGATTTTCGCGGTGACGGCCTTTTCACTGACCGTCGGATCGGGCCAGTAGCGGCTGTCGGCGCTGTTCGGCCGGTTGTCTCCGAGGATGAAAAGTTCGCCAGCCGGGACACTCACGGGGCCGAAGTCGTCATCCGAAGGCATGATCTTAAACGGCTCGCGGAGCGCCTGACCATTAACGAAGACTTGCCCTTTCTTGATCTCAACCACTTCGCCGCCTAAGCCGACGACGCGATGGCACCACAACTCTTTTTCTCCGACCTCGAAATCGCCACTCTTTGTCGCCTCCGCCGCTTTAAACAGCACAATATCGAACCTCTGAATGGAATGTTTAGAATAATAAACCTCATCGGTCAGGACGTGATCGCCCGGTTTAATCGTTGGCTCCATGTTCCCGGACGGGACGCGATAAAGCTTCGGCGCGCAGCCAAACACCAGCAGCGTCAGGACTGTGACGAAAACTCGCTTCAGCATGATCTCCTAAACGGGTTTCAGCTTTTAACGAATCCTTCACGGTGCAGCATCAGCCGATAGAATCCGTTGATGACGAGCGAGTGGTTGATCGTGCCGTCGGCGATGAGCGCGGGCACGTCAGACAAAGGGACCAGACGAACGACCGTATGCTCCGTGCCGTCGAAGACGGGCGTCTGGACCAACTGCACGTCCGTTGCGAGGAACGTGTGAATCCAGTTGTTGTGAATCGCCGGGTTCGGCCGCGCCTTACCGAGATCGACGACACGCCCCGCGGCGGCGTAGCCGGTCTCTTCCAGCATCTCGCGCTCGGCGGCCTCGCGGGCCTGTTCGCCCGCGTCCACCATGCCGCCGGGGATTTCCAGCGTCACTTCCTCAGAGCCGTGACGATACTGCTCGATCATCACCACTTCGTTGTCTGCGGTGAGCGGGATGATGTTGATCCAATCGGTCGCTTCCACCACGTAAAAATCGTGCTCTGAGCCGCCGCGCGGCGAGGCGCTCAAGTCGCGCCGCACCTGAAACACCCGGCAGTCAGCAATAATTTCGGACCTTGTCCGACGCCACGCGGGACTTTCCGCGCCAAAGCGCTCGCGCTCAAACTTGAGTGCCGGCGTAAGCGCAGTAAGTTCGTCAAGGCCCTTCTCGTTCATGCTTCGAGAGTCTCCACGCGCGGCTCGATCTCGCGTTTTGGAATTAGCGCCGGCCAGTAGGCGACGATCTCTTCGGTCTTGGGCCGCCCGCCGGCAAAGCCGGTCACGCCGGGGGGACCAGTCAGAATCAATGGCGCGATCTCT
>JBOGOY010000168.1:0-7184 GCA_050748185.1 Pyrinomonadaceae bacterium | reverse complement strand
AGATAGGCGCGCCGTGCCCGCCGGGCGGCGAGCCGGGCTGCGTGATCTGCCGCGGTTCGCCGCCGCCGCGCGCGGCGACGACCCAGAGCGTCGAGGGCGGCGTCGCGCCTTCCAGCCGGCCCGCCAAATCCGCCAGCGCCGCCGACTGGAAAGCGATGTGCTGCCCGTCGCGAGACCACGAGGGCTTCGAGCCGAAAGCTGTCAGCCGCCGTGCGACGCCGCCCAGCGCGGGGACTAGCCAGAGGCCGCCGCGCTGCTGCGAATGGAAAGCGATGTGCTGCCCGTCGGGCGACCAAGCGGGCTGAAAGTTTCGCCCGCCGTCAGAAGTAACCTGTATTTCGCGCCCGCCGGGGGCGACCTGCCTGACGAAAATCTCGAAACCCCCGTTCTGATCCGAACTGTAGGCGACGTAGCCGCCATCGGGCGAAAGCGAAGGTTGAAAGTCGAGCCCGACGGAGGTCGTCACCTGCGTCAGCCGCTGCACCGCCGCGCCCGCGCCCGGCGGAGTTTGTCTGGGAAACCAAGAGACGGCGACGGTGATCGCCAGCACGATTAAGGACGACAGGATGACGAGCGGCCCGAGAAAACGAAAACCTCTGTGACGGGGGGCTGCTGTTGGCGCGTTCTGTGTGGGGTCGGTCTGGGGAATCAGGGGGGAGGCAGCGGAAATGCCGTTGCCTGCGCCGTTTGCGCCGGCCGTTTGCGCCGTTTGCTCGTTGGCCGCCTCTTCGGTCTCGCCTTCCAATTCTGCGATGAAGCGATAGCCGCGCGTCGGGACGGTCTGGATGTACTTGGCGGCGCGTGCGTCTTCGCCGAGAGCCTTACGGATTTGCGCGATCTCGCGGGTCAGCGCGTTTTCGGTGACGAAGGCATCTTTCCAGACGGCGTCGAGCAACTCTCTTTTCGCGATGAGCCGCCCGCGGTGTTGGACGAGGAAGAGCAGCACCTCGAACGCCTTCGGCTCGACGGGGACGAGTCGGCCGGCCTTCCAGACGCGGAAGGACTCGGGCTCGATCCGCACGTCGTCAAACTGAAAGACGGGCGTTTTTACGTTCATCATAAATCCATCACCGAAACGCGCCGAAACATCAACTGATCCTCAAGACCCGCCCGACCCGCCGCCGCTAACTTCCTCCCAACCTGTAGGAATCGGAGGAAGCAAATGATTACCGAATCAATCCGGCGGATCGCATCATACGCCACGCTGCTGTTGAGCTTCTACGCACTCTCAAGCGGGGCGGTTCGCGCAACGGACGATCTCCAAAAACATGGACACGCGGTACGGTGCCGCTTCGTGCGCGAGGTCTTGGTCGTCGTGCCGGTGAAGGTCAACGGGGCGGGGCCTTTCGACTTTCTCCTCGACACGGGGACGAACTCAACCGTCGTCGCGCCGGACCTCGCGGCGCGGCTGAGTCTGCGCCCCGCGGATCGAGTCGTTTTGATTACGGTCGGGGGCTCGGAGGTTGTGCCGCGCGCGCGCCTCGGGCGATTGGCCGTCGGCGAGAGGGAAGTGTCGGACGCGGAAGTGTTAGTCGCCGACCTCGGAGAGTTGAGACGGCTCGACGGGCGCATTTCGGGAGTCTTGGGACAAAACTTTCTGTCCCGCTTCAACTACCTGCTTGACTACCGGGCTCGCCGGATCGTGTTTGATGGAGACGGCTTGATGACGCAATCACGCGGCGCGCGCGTTTCGTTTCAGGAAGAGGACGGGCGCATGATCGTCTCCGCGCGGCCCGCCATGAAATCCGAGTCGGCGTTGCGTCTGGTCCTCGACTCGGCCGCGAACGGGCTGGTCATCTTCTCCGCGACGCTGGCGGGCGAGAGACTCGGCGTGGAACCGCTCGGAGGATGGGGCCACGCCAACTCTTTCAACGGGCGGGTGCGGGTGCAAATGACGCGGCTGAAAAAATTGCTCATCGGGGATGAGACGTTTCTCGATCTGCCGCTGGCGCTCATCGGCGGCGACGCGGGCGGGGAAGGGCACGCCGGACACGGCTTGTTGCCGACGAGCATTTTCCGCTCCATCTACTTCAACAATGAGGAGCGTTACATCTTGCTCAACCCCTCACAATCGTCCGACCGAGAGCCATGAGCGCGGTCATGCACCTGCGAGTCGCGCCGCGGGCCGCGGCCGATTAGTCGGCTGGCCTTCTTGCCGTGACGCGCCACCGCGTCATAAGCTTTCGCGGCATGGAAGCACGTGGGTGGAAAGCGCGCACCAAGCGCGATCTGATGATCGAGGTGTGGGAGCGGCTCGACTGTGAGAGCGTGGGCCGGCACGAGCTGGAAGCGATCTCGGAGGCGGTGCGCGGGCGTTTCGGCGGGGGCGCGATCGAGAGCCCGGCCTCGACGGCGCGGCTGCTGGCCGACGAGGGCGCTGAATTGCGCCACGCCGAGGTGTTGGAGGCGGACGTGCTCTGGCGAGCGGCCCACGATCCTTACGAGGCGGCGTTCCGCAACGTGCTCAAGTTCTCGACCTTTGAAGAGACCGCCGCCTCGATCAAACGGCTCGACAATCTGCGCCGCGAGTTCGCGCGCCAGCAGGATCGAGACGGACTGCGCCGCGTGCAGGAGACCATCCTCCGGGGGAAGAAGCGCGCGCAGATGATCGCCGGCAACCCGAAAGTTGACGAACGTAAACGCGCCGAGAAGGAGGAGATCGCACACTGGTTCACCGTCTGGCTGCAAACGCCGGACATCTTTGAAGACTGGCTGCACCTGCGCCAGCGCTCCCCGGATTTTCGCCGGCGTTTTGAGGAAGAACGCGAGGCTCCATAACAAAGAGCGCGAGCAACACTGCTCGCGCTCTTTGTTACTCAACAGTGATAAGCGCAGGGAGTGAACAGTGACAGGAGCTAGATTGTTCTTGCTTGTCACCCATTACTTGTCACCCGTCACTGTTGCGTTGTGATGGATGTGATGCCACGGTCAGCACGGCCTCATACATCATTCTGGCGTTTCGTCCTGCGGCGCACGCCCGCCGCCAACCCCGAGATTCCGGTCGCCAGCAACAGCAGCGTCGCAGGCTCCGGCACCGCGGCCGGGGCGGCTGGGGTGATGATCCTTCCGGTGAGGGCTCCCGTGCAAGGGAATGATGTGCAGTTGACTGTATTCACCTGCGTGATGGCCGCGGCGAATAGGGGAGCCGGCGCGCGCGTCCCGAAAAAGAACAATAGGTCATCGAGCGCCAAGGAGAATGTGCCGAACCCGCTATCATTCGAGAAGGTGAACAGGAAGGGCGTGTTGTCCATGTCGATCAGCAGCGCGTTGCTGGCTGAGTCGAAGAAAGCGCTGCCGGTGATCGCGCGCGGGTTGCCGACGACGACGCCCGCGGGGAGGTCGAACTGCACCGTCAGGGTGAAAGCCCCGGCAAACTCAGTCGGGGCGGCTTGGATGGTGAAAGACCCAAGGTTGTTTAGGTTAGGGAAGGCGGGCTGGCCGTCCAACACGAGGATGCCGCCATTCGTGGCCCCGTCGATGCCGGCACTCCGGTAGATGAGTCCATTAAAGGCCACGCTGCCGTTGTCGAACATGCCGGTCGTGCCGCCGACCAGTCTTATCTCATTGGCGTGAGCCACGCTTTGGCCCAACACGAGCAGGGCGAAGAGCATGACGCCGAGAGTAGCAGATTTAACTGCTGCTGAATGTTTCTGTCTCATAGTTCCTCCCAGGGGGCTTGCAGTTGCTGAATTTATACTTTTGCACGGGCGGTGATGAGCGAGGAGTGAGTCGTAAAACTTCCTCCCGCACGGGTGGACAGCGATCCCATTGAAGCCTGATAGCGGAATGCGGTTGCGTGTAGCTGGAAGCCCTGAATTTTTTCCTGTCACGTTGAAGGGCGTATCCGTGCACAGTCACTTTCAACTACCAGCCACTATGGTATGTCGTCGCTACTTCAAACGCTTAATGCCACTCTATTTCCTGTAACGACTCTCAGAGAACTTGCTCTTAGCCCGAGGTGGGGGTCGCCTCTCCACAAATCCTTATGCGTGATCAGAAAGAGTATTTCAATCCGATCTGGATGCGGCGTCCCGGCGTAATCGTGTCGATCGCTTGGCCGAAGGCCGGAGCCTCAAGAAATCTGATCGGCACGCCGTAGTTGGCGCGGTTGATGAAGTTGAAGGCATCGAGTCGCAGGCTCAGGCTCTGGCTATCGGTCAGGCGGAAGGCTTTGCTCAACGCCAGATCAAGTTCGAGGGTGTTGCCGGCTCGGAAATTGTTCCGGCCCACCTGCCCGTCTTGCCCGACGGGGGCCAGCAGGGAGAGCGGGTCATTGGCGGTCAGGCGCAGGGGCTGGCGGCGATCTCCGGTGCGAGCGATCCCTTCGATGGTGTCAAGCCGGTCGGTCAGGTTGCCGTCGAGGTTGACGTCGAAAATACTGTTGACGGTGAAGGGTTGGCCCGTTTGGAAGCGCCCTGTGCCGGCGAGTTGAAGGCCGCCGAGCAGAAGGCGCAGGGGCAGACCGTGCTCTTTCAGTTCCGGGAAGTCGAAAACGAAGTTATAGGCGAAGCGATGACGGATGTCGAAGTTCGCCGGGCCGCGCTCGGCAGAGAGGTCAAAGCTGTTCTGCGGGAGGGCGGACGCGCCGGCCAGATCGAACACGTCGGACACGTCATCTTCAGCCTTCGAAAAAGTGTAGCCGGCTTGGAATTGCAGGGAGCGGCGGAAGCGGGCGCGCGCCTGCAACTGCAAAGAGTTGTAGTTTGAAGCGGCGGTCGTCTCGAAGAGGTTGATGACGCCCACCCCGCTCACCGGCCGGCCGCCTGTGAAGCCACCCGCCGCCGTCACTCGTGCGCCCGGCGGCAGCGCGACGCCGAAGAACGCCGGCTCGTTGATGGCGTTACCCTGCTGAATTAAGACCGACTGGAGGGCCAGAAAAGTGTTCGGGCCGAGGTTGGGCGTGTTGAAGCGCAGCAGCTTTCGTCCTTGCGTGCCGACGTAAGCGGCGGACACGACGAGGTCGTTCGTGAGTTGCTGCTCGACCGCCACGCTGTAATGATGAGCCATCGGCGTTTCGAGGCGGCGGGCCGGCAGCGTGACCCCGACCCCGCTCGTGCCGGGCAACACCTCCCGCCTGCCGGGGCAACTCGCCGGCTGCCCGCCGCCGGCGATGCAGTTGATGTTACTGATGTATTGAGTCAGAGACGCATCGGTGAAGGTATTAACCGAGCCGACTTGGACGAACTGCGGAATGCCGCTTGAGGGGATCCCCGGCAAACTGGGCGAGCCGCTGTTCAAGGCGAGAATACTGAGCACGCCGCGCTGAGTCCCAAAGTTGCGATTGCCCGCGCCCCCCGCAAAGTTGGCGGTCAGAAACGAGGGGAAGACGTTTCTGGATTGGCTGACCACCGCGCCGAGAATCTGGTCATAGAAGATGCCGTAGCCAGCGCGCACGACCGTCGGCCGGCCGCCCGGGTTGAGCAAATACGCCAGCCCTACCCGCGGGGCAAAGTTGTTGTAGTCCGGATCGAAAATGCGTTCGCGCCCATCAATGAACTCGCGCAGGCCGGGGACCAGATTCAAATCAGAGCTATCGAAGGTGCGCTCGATCTGGTCCCCCGTCTCGCGCGGCGGCGTGTTGAACTCGTAGCGCAACCCGTAGGAGAGCGACAGGCGCGGGCTGAGCCGCCACTCGTCCTGCGCGAAAAAGTCGAGTTGGTGGAAGCGCAGGTGGATGTAAGAATTGCCGGGCGAACTCAGCGTGACGTAAGCGCCGCTGGCGGCCCCCGCCGCGACAAGGTCCGTCGGGCGCAGCCGTAGCTCGCTCGGCAATCTGAAGAGGTTCGTGACGCTCATTTGCTCGGCGCTCAGCGCCGGCCGGAAATCGAGCGGCAGCACGCCGTTGAACTCGATCAGTTGACGGGCGTTGCGTGGCAGATCGCTGTTGAGTTCGGTGCGGCGCAAGTCCATGCCGAATGTATAGCGGTGATCGCCGGAGCGCAGCGTCAGGTTGTCGGCGAGTTGATAAGTGTTGTTGACGCGCCGCTGCGGGAAGTTGAACACGTCCACGCCCGCGGGGCTGAAGCCGGCGATCCTGATCTGACCGACCGGGCCGAGTTGGTCTTCGGTTGTGCAGGCGCGCGGCGCGCCCGTGGCGACGCAGCGGCCGAGGGCGGAGGTGGCGGCGAGGTAAAACACGTCGCCGGCGTTGGCGATGAAATTCCGGTTCGCGTCCACGCCCGGCGAGGTAAAGTTTTCCAGCAGCGGCGCGTTCAGAAGGCCGAATGACCCGAAAGTCGGATCGGAGAACTGGCTCGGCAACAGAAATTCCTGATCGCGCGCCTGCTCGAAGTTGAGGCGGGTGCGGCCGTAGGAGGCGCGCAACTGGTTGAAAGCAGGGCGGGATGATCCCGGCGTCGTCATCTCGCCGTTCAGGAAGAGCGAAAGGTTTTGCGCGCGCACATTCGGCCTGAGCGTCGAGAAGATCGCGCCGCCGACCGCGGGAATATCGCGCCAATCATCTGTGAAGTTGTAGCGCGCGGTGAAAGACTGCGGCCGCCCCCGCACCTTGAAGTTGCCGTCGAACTTGCCCGACGCGATTTTGCCTTGCGCGCCGGCCGGCAGCGACTGCGTAAAGGTGTTCGCCCCGTAGACGCCCTGCGGGTTGTTGGCGAAGGGAAAGAGGCTGAAGACGGCGTTCCCGCCCGTGCGCCCGACGGGGAAGGTGAAACGGTTGGAGGGCGTGCCGTTGAAGTTTGTGAGCGAAAAGTTGCTGGTCGTGCCGGTGCCGAAGATGCCCCGCTGCGCCACGGTCGGGACCGCGAAACTGACCTCTCGACGGGCGTTGATCAGTTGGCCCTCGGCCGAGACGAAATAGAACATCGAAGGGCCGCCGCCGGAGGCGCTGGGTTGCAACGGCCCGCCGAAGGCGAAACCGCCCATGCCGAGCGTGAACGAGTCCTCGCCGCCGCTCTGGTTCCGTACCATGAGAGGGACCGGGTCGATAGGAGCAAACCTGATGCGGCCGATCCCGAGTGAAAGATCGAGTCTACGGTTGGAAGCGACGACGACGTTCTGGCTTCCTTCACGAAGCGGCGTGACGGCGTTACCGAGGGCGGTGTCGAAACTGTTTCTGGCGTTGAGTTGTGAAGAGTTGAGGAACCCGTAGATGGTCCCGTGCGTCTCACTGCCACCAGACTTCGATACCGCGTTGACCTGTGCCCCGATGTTTCTCCCAAACTGCG
>JBOGOY010000167.1:0-7189 GCA_050748185.1 Pyrinomonadaceae bacterium | reverse complement strand
AGCGACAGCGACCGGGTAACGACGCCACGAGAGCAAGCCGGCCTTGACGGGCCGCAACGATAAAACGCCACTGCCTTGTAGAGCGGTGGCGTTTTATCGAACGTTGTCGTCCGCGGCGTCTGGCTTGAACGGCCTGTTCAATCAAACACGGACGCGAGAAATTCTTTCGTCCCTTGCGGGCCGGTCATTTCCAGCCAGACGGGACCACCGCCCGGCTCGACCGTGAGGTTGAATCGGAGGAACGGGCAACACCGGCGCTCAAGGCTGACGAGGTTAGCCAACTCTGTGATCCAATTTCCGTCCGAAGGGAAACGGTAGACATAGCCGCTTTCTATCTCTTTCACTTCGACGACGGCGGCTCTCACCTTCCGCAAGACGCTGCTTCTTCGTTCCTGAAGTTCCGGCTCCGTCAGGGTGCACGCGATCGATAAGTTCATAGTGTCCAACGCAATCACCTTCCAGTCTATGAGGACTATTCCCTTAATTCATCAATCCTTCGCTCTCCGCGCGCGGATGTGCGGCTCTTCAAAAGGTAGATCGACGGTGATCGGCACGTGGTCCGAGATGCGGTCTTTGAGGCTGTTGTTTAGGTCTGAGAGCGCGCGGCCGAAGTGGGGGGCGAAGCGGTAGGGCTGCCGGTGAGCTTCGGGGTCGGTCAGCGCCGGCGGCTTGACGAAGATCCAGTCGAGCTTGAGCTTGCCCGTCGGGCCGATGGTGCGATCGACGGCGTAGGTCGTCTGAAAGCCTTTGCCGGCGCGTTCGTTCGAGTTGGCGAGGTTGCCGCCGCGACCGTTCGCGGAGCGCGCTCGCTCGCCGCGAAAGTCGAACGCGCCGCCGTCCGTAAAGCGGAAGTCTTTCAGCGTCTCGAAGAATTTGGCTTCGGGGTTTTCGGCGATGAACTTGATGCTGCGAACCGTCGGGTCGGCGTGCGTGCGCGAGAAGCCGAGGCCGCCTTTGACTACGTCGAGCACCAGCCCGACGCCGGTCGCATACTTGATGCCCTGCTCTATCCAGAACCGCTCGTCGCCGAGCCGCTTCTTGATCTCGCGCTTCAAGGATGTCGGCGTCTGATCGCTCGTCGAAGTGTTCATGTCGCCCGCGAGGATGACCGGGTGCTCGATTGATCTGATGTAGGCGAGCACTTCTTCCAATTGCTTGACGCGGTTTTTCGGCGCGGTGCGCGCTTCGAGGTGGGTGGCGACGATGACGGCCCGGCCGGTGGGGAGGTCGGGGTCGCTGATCTCGGCGACGAGCATCATCCGGCCGCCGCGCCTGATCTCGCGCGTCACCTTCTCCAGAAAAATCTTCTCGCCGAGCGCCCGCTTGCCGAATTCGATGGGACTGGTCCCCTTCTTCTCGTCGGCGTACCAGTCATGCCCTTGAAACTTGAACGGCACGAGACGGACGTTCTCGAGTTTGTAGCGACTCAGGATCGCCGTGCCATGCAAGCCCTTGTAGCGCGCCGGATCGACTTTGATGTGACTCTCCAGTTCGGTGCGATCTTTCTCGCCCGCGCCCTCAAAGTCTTCGGTGCCGAGCAACAGCGGATCGATCTCGACGAACTCGACGCCGTAGGCATAATTCATATTCAACGCGGCGGCCAAGTCGGCGGCGATGTGGCGGTAGCCGGTGCGCTTCATGCCCCAGTCAACTTCGTTGATGACGATCACGTCCGCCGCTTTCAGCAGCGTCGCTTCCCGCAACATGCGCGCGCCCGCCTCTGTGCCGTGGGCGTACTTTTCGCGGTTGACGATCTGCGCGAAGTGGCGCTTATCTGTGAACGCCGCGCGGATGGCCTCGAACTCCAGCCCGCGCTCGATGTTCCACTGTGCGACGCGCAGGTAGCGGCCCAGTTCTCTCGAAGTCGGCTTGAGCGGGCGCACGCCGCGTTCGGTCGCCGCGTTACTGACGAAAGGCGTGCTCAGAATGGTTTGCAACTTCTCTCGCAGAGAGGCCGACGGCTGGTCCTCTTCATAGAGTTGGCTCAATTCGTCGAAGGTGAATAACTCGGCGCTGTCCGCCTGCGTCGTGCCGCCGGGGAAGGGCAGGAGCGCTAAGCTGAGGCAGGCGACCGCGAGGGCGAGCCGCAACTGTCGCCGGCGGCGCGTCCGAAAGGGTCGAAGTTTTTGGGGCATAATGTCTTGAAAGCAGCGAATCAACGGCATACTGCTACTGCACGGCGGCGCAGACCCGAGACGGGAGGGCTGCGCGGCGGGCTTCAAATTTGGGATGAACGATCTCGGTTATTCATAACGCAGCGCCTCGATCGGATCAAGGCGCGCGGCCTTCCACGCGGGCCAGAGGCCGAAGATGATGCCGACGCTCGCCGAAATTCCGATCCCGACGCCGATCGCCCAGAGTGGGACGAAGGCCGGCAGCGGCGAATATTTGTTCATCAACAAGCTTGCCGCCTCGCCGACCGCGAGGCCAATCACCCCGCCGATGCCGGTCAAGACCACGGCCTCGATCAGAAACTGCGAGAGGATGTTGCCACGCGTCGCGCCGACAGCCTTGCGGACTCCGATCTCTTTGGTCCGCTCAGTGACGGAGACGAGCATGATGTTCATCACGCCGATCCCGCCAATCATCAGTGCGACGAAAGAGACCGCGGTGAGGACGAGCGCTGTTGCGCCGGTCAGTTGGTTGTAAAAGTCTAAGAGCGAGTCCTGCGAGGAGATGCCGAAGCTGTTCGGGGCCGAGGATGGCACGCGCCGACGGCGGCGCAGGATGTCCGTGATCTCGTCCACCGCCGGCCGGACGTAGGCGCGCGAGCGCGGCCGCGCGATGACGAAAAAGAAGACTTCCGGGATCGGGATGTCGCGATAATACTGCGCGAAGGTCGAGAGCGGGACGAAGATAGAGTTGTCGCGCGACTGGCCGAAGAAGTTGCCCAAAGGCTCCATCAGGCCGACGATGGTGTAGGGCGTGCCGCCAATCTTGATCTCTTTGCCGAGCGGGTCTTCGACCGGGAAGAGAGCCCGCGCCACGTCCTGCCCGAGCACGGCGACGTTCGTCTTGCCCTGCAAATCGATGTCGGTGATGAAGCGCCCGCGTCCGGCGTACTGCGAGTGTGTGAACTCGTAGTAGGGCGTAACGCCGAAGACGATCGGCGTGTCGGTCTGCTTGTCGGCGTAGCGGACGGTCTCGGAGATTTTGCGATAGACGGGCGAGACGCCGACGATCGACGCGGTGGCCTCGCGCCTGAGCGCGTCGGCGTCTTCGAGCGTCAGGTCTTGGCGCTGCCGCTCTTCGGCCCCGGGCATCCGCCCGAAGCCCGGATCGAACTTCGAGATGAAGATCGTGTTGGACCCCAGCGACTCGATCTGATCGGCGAAGGCGCGGTTTAAGCCCTGAATGATCGACACCATGAAGGTCAACGTGATGACCCCGATCGCGACGCCGAGAATGGTCAGGCTGGAGCGCAACTTGTTCGCCCGCACCGTGTCGAGCGCCATCGCGGCCGATTCTTTAATGTCGTCGAAAGTCATGAAAGGGCTGTCAGTGGTCAGTGGTCAGTAGTCAGGTATTTTGTGCCGCCCGATTTAGTGCCGCAGTGGTGGGCGTTCACTTGACCGAGCGCTTGCAACGGACCACTGACCACCAACCACTGACCACTTGCATTCTACTTCCCGAAAATCTGTGCGACTCGGCAAGCGAAGCCCGGCAGGAGGGGCGTAGAGATTTCATCGTCGTCGCGGAGTGTCGCTGTTGGAACCAGCGTCTGCCTTTGCAGGCGATAGATCTCCAGAGTCTGATTGTCCGGATCGGCGATCCAATACTCACGCACCCCGAACTTGCCGTAGGCCTGACGCTTCATCACGCGATCCCGCCGCGCGTTCTCCGCGCCCGGCGAGACGACCTCGACCGCCAACTCCGGCGCTTCCGTGATGCGCTCGCCCGCGCCGAGACGGCGGGACAACTCGTCGCTGATGAACACCAAGTCGGGGATCGCCGCGTTGTAGAAGTCGAAGATGACGCCGGGCGTCGGCAACACTTCCCCGAGCGGGTTTTGAGCGAGAAAAGTTTTGAGCAAGGCGATAAGGTTTGCGATGACGCGTTGGTGTGAGAGGCTCGGCGCGCGCGACACGAATAGTTCTCCTTCAAAAAGTTCGTAGCGGTTCTCGTCGTCGGGCATGAGGTCGAGATCGGCGACGGTCATGGCTGGCTCGATTCTGGCAGACATAGCACCCTCCTGTTGTAGCGGCAGCTTCCCGCCCGTTTGAGGCCAACACTAACACACGAAGACCAGAGCCCCAACGCGGTTTCCCCACGCCACTTCGCACGCCGAGAGTTTCGGCACGGCCGGAGCAGGCGCGCGGAAAAGTGTGTTGTGCTCGCGTCGCCCTCGCGGGTATATTTCTGAAGGCTTAATGTCTCGCGCCGGCTACGGGCCTACCGGGAATTGCGGATTGCGGGTTGTAAAGCGCTGACTTCTTCAATCCGCACTCCGCAATTCCCTAAACCCGCACGTATCAACCGTAAAGGATGCTTTCATGTCCACACTGCTCGAAACCCTCGGCAGCTACGTCCCTTCCATGATCGTCGGCCGGGCCAACGCCGACCCGGCCCGCTTCACAGAACCGACCGTCGAGCGTTTTTCGGCGGCCGTCCTCTTCGCCGACATCTCCGGGTTCTCGGCCTTGACCGAACGCCTCGCGGCGCGCGGCCCGGCAGGCATCGAAGACCTGACGACGCTGCTCAACTCTTACTTCGGCCAACTCATCGACCTCGTCGAAGAGCATGGCGGCGACATCGTTAAATTCGCCGGCGACGCCGTGCTCGCGCTGTGGCCGGTCGCGGAAGGACGCGACGATCTGCCGGAGCAGATCGAGCGCGTCGGGCGGTGCTGCCTAAAGGCGCAGGAACGTCTGCACGAGTACCCGGTGGCGGACGACGTGCGGCTCTCGCTAAAGCTCGCCGTCGGCGCGGGCGATGTCTCGACCGTGACGCTCGGCGGCGTCTTCGAGCGTTGGGAGTTTCTCGTCGCCGGCGCACCGCTCGCGCAGGTCGGCGTCGCCAACTCGCTGGCCGCGCCCGGCGAGATCGTGCTTGCGCCCGAGGCCGCCGCTCTCACACGCGATCGCTGCCTCGGGCGCGAAGCGTCGGACGGTCACCTTTATCTCGCAGCGGTGCGGGGCGGCATGGGGGAAGAAACTTTGTCTCCACGGCGGCGTGAAGCCCCAATCGCCGAAGCCGCGCAGGCGGTGCGCGCCTTCATCCCGGCCGCTATTCGCGCGCGGCTCGACGCGGGCCAGACCGATTGGCTGGCCGAACTCCGCAAGGTCACGGTACTGTTCATCAACTTGCCGGACTTCGGCTATGAGACGCCGGTCGAGCAGGCGCAAGCCGTGATGCGCGCGTTGCAGGCGAGCTTGTACCGCTACGAAGGCAGCATCAATAAGATCAGCGTGGACGATAAAGGCGCGTCGCTCGTGTGCGCGCTCGGGCTGCCGCCGCTGACGCACGAGGACGACCCGGCGCGCGGCGCGCGGGCCGCGCTGGCGATGCAAGCGGAACTGCGCCGGGCGGGCTTACGCAGTTCCGTCGGCGTGACGACGGGGCTCGCGTTCTGCGGCTCGGTCGGCAATGCCGTGAGGCGCGAGTACACGCTGATGGGCCACGTCGTCAATCGCGCCGCGCGCTTGATGCAGGCCGCCGCGGGCGACATCCTGTGCGACGCCCCGACAGCGCAATCGGCCGCGGGCCGGCTCGTCTTCGAGTCGCTGCCGCCGCTGAAGCTGAAAGGCATGACAGAGCCGGTCGCGGTCTTCCGCCCATCCCTCAAGGCGGACGATGTGCCGGCGCAGGTCTGCTGGCTCAAACCCCGTGCGGAGATGGTCGGGCGCGAGAAGGAACGCGAACTGCTGGCCACGCGGCTGCGCGCGTTGGTGGACCAGAAGCAGGGAACCAGAATCGTCATCGAGGGCGAGCCGGGGATCGGCAAGTCGCGCCTCGCCGAAGAATTGCGCGCGCGGGCGCAGGAGGTGTCCGGCGTGAGGGTATTAAGCGGCGCGGGCGACTCGATCGAGCGCGCTACGCCTTACCACGCTTGGCGCGAAGTGTTCTCGCAACTATTTGAACTCTCTGAATTGTCGGGCGATCCGGCGCTCGGCCAGACGCGCGTCGCCAACCGGCTGCCGCCCGATCCGGAAGTGTTCCGTCTGGCCCCGCTGCTCAATGTCGTGCTGCCGCTTCAGTGGGCCGACAACGAATTCACGCAGCAGTTGGCCGGCAAGGTGCGCGCCGATCAGACGCACGAACTATTGCTCCGACTGCTGCAAGACGCGGCGGCCGCATCGCCGCTGGCCCTCATCGTCGAAGACCTCCACTGGCTCGACTCAGGCTCGCTGGCCTTGCTGCTCGTCACCCAACGTGTGTCACCGGTGCTCGTCTGCGCGACGACCCGGCCGCTGGGCGATCCGCTGCCGGCCGACTATGGCGCGCTACTGAGGGCCGAAGGCACCGAGCACATCGTGCTTGACACGCTGACGCCGGAAGAGACGTTGGCGCTGGCCTGCCGCCGGCTCGGGGTCGCAAGTCTGCCGGAGCCGGTCGCCGCGCTCGTCCGCGACCGGGCCGAGGGCAACCCCTTCTTCTGCGAAGAGATGGTGCTGGCGATGCGCGACTCGGGCCTACTCTCGATCGCAGGCGGTCAGTGCCGTCTGAAGACGGACGTGACGGACACGCTCACTTGGAACTTCCCCGACACGATTCAGGGCGTGATCACCAATCGCATCGATCGACTGACGCCGGAGCAGCAGTTGACGATGAAGGTGGCGAGCGTCATCGGTCGCGTCTTCGCCTACCCCACGTTGCACGATGTCCACCCGATTGACGCCGACCGGCGGCGACTGCCCGAACACTTCGACGTGCTCCAGCGGCTCGACCTGACGCCGCTCGAACAGCCCATGCCCCACCTGACCTACATCTTCAAGCACGCGATCACGCACGAGGTAGCCTACAACCTGATGCTCTTCTCGCAGCGCCGCCAACTGCATCGCGCCGTCGCCGAGTGGTACGAGCAGACGCACGCCGAAGACTTGTCGCCTTACTACCCCTACCTTGCCTACCACTGGCGGCGCGCGGCCGAAGATCGCGTCCCCGACCCGTCGCGGCTGTGGAAGGCCATCGCCTACCTGCACAAGTCAGGGGACCAAGCGGTACGAAACTACGTCAATCAAGAGGGCAT
>JBOGOY010000166.1:0-7217 GCA_050748185.1 Pyrinomonadaceae bacterium | reverse complement strand
CTTTGAAGACGAGGTAGCGCGCGATCTCACGCGGGTAGCCGACGCGCACCGTCCACGATCCGCCGTGATCTTCCGCGCCCAAAAACCTGCCGCGCGCGTCCACGTGCCCCTGCACGATATGGCCGCCGAGGCGCGTCCGAGGCGTCACGGCGCGCTCCAGATTCACGCGCGAGCCGGGCCGCAAACTCCCGAGCGTCGAGCGGTCGAGCGTCTCGCGCGAGCCGTCGGCCGCGAATGAGTCGGCGCGAACATCGAGTGCCGTCAGGCACACGCCGTTGACCGCGATCGAGTCGCCCTCGCTGGTCCCCTCGGTAACGACGCGCGCCTCACACACCATCCGCACGCCCTCGCCGCGCTGCTCAAGGCCGCGCACGCGACCGAGTTCTTCGATAATGCCGGTGAACATGGCTCAGTAATCAGTTTTCAGTTTTCAGCGTTTCGCCGTGGCGTTCGCGGATCACTTCGAGCATCCGGGCGAAGACGGCGTCGAGGTCGAGTTCGGTGGTGTCGATGACGACGGCGTCTTCCGCGATGGCGAGGGGCGAGTCGGCGCGCGTCGAGTCGCGTTGGTCCCGCGTGTTGATGTCGGCGAGCGTGTCCGCGAAAGTGGCCGATGCGTCGCGGCCGCGATCCTCTTCATAACGGCGTTGGGCGCGGGCCTCTGGGACGGCGGTGAGGAAGAATTTCACGTCGGCGCGGGGGAAGACGACTGTGCCGATGTCGCGCCCGTCGAGCACGACGCCGCGCCCCGTCGTCGCGCCCATCTCGCGCTGTCGCCGGACCAACTCGCGCCGCACTTCCGGGATCGCCGAGATTACGGACGAAAGCCGCGTCACCTGTTCGGTGCGAATCTCGTCCGTCACATCGCGCCCGTCCAGTCGGACGCGCATCGCGCCCGGGTCGCCGTCTAGTTCGACGCGCGCCCGCCGCGTGATCTCGGCTACCGCCGCCCTGTCGTTCGCGTTCACATTTGCTTCGACGACCGCCAGTGCCGTCGCCCGGTACATCGCGCCCGTGTCCACATAGAGCAGCCCCAACGCGCGCGCGAGCCTCTTCCCCAATGTCGATTTACCCGCCCCCGAGGGGCCGTCGATGGCGATGATCATAAGAGAGTAGTCAGTAGTCAGTAGTCAGTAGTCAGTAGCAGCGATTGGATTTGCTGATTACTGATTACTGACTACTGATTACTTCTTCAATATTTCACGTAGCGCATTGAGCGCCTGTTCGATGTCGGCGTGGGACACGTCGTAGTGTGTGACCATGCGGATCGACGTGCCGAAGCCGGAGGCCAGTACGCCGCGCTGGTGCAGGCGGGCGCAGATGTCGTCCGCGCCGAACCGCGCGCCCGCTACGTCGAAGATGACGATGTTGGTGATCACCTGTGCGGGATCGATTTTCACGCCCGGCAGTTCGGCCAACCCTTCGGCGAGGCAGCGCGCGTTCTCGTGATCCTCGTGCAGCCGCGCGGGCGTCTCTGCGAGGGCGACGAGCGCGGCGGCGGCGAGCACGCCGGCCTGTCGCATTCCGCCGCCGAGGAGTTTGCGCCAGCGACGCGCCTCCTCGATGAAGTCGCCCCGGCCCAACAGCATCGAGCCGACCGGCGCGCCCAGTCCTTTCGAGAGGCAGAACATCACCGAATCGACGGGCCGCGCGAGCGCCGCGACCGTGTCATTGAGCGCAGTAGCCGCGTTGAAGATGCGCGCGCCGTCGAGGTGGACGGACAGGCCGAGAGCGTGCGCCCGCTCGCCGATCTCTTCGGCGCGGGCGCGCGTCAAGACCGTCCCGCCCGCAAGGTTGTGGGAATTCTCCAGCGCGACGAGCGCCGTGGGCGCGACGTAGTAGGCCGCGTCGTGGTGCAGGACCGAGGCGATCTCGTCCCAAGTGAGGATGCCGCTACCGTCGGCGCTTTTGACGGGCCGCGCGAGCACGCCCGCGATCGCCGACATCGCGGCCATCTCGTAGTTGTAGATGTGGCCGCGCTCTTCGATGACGACTTCCGTGCCCGGCCGCGTGTGCAGCTTGACGGCGATCTGGTTGCCCATCGAGCCGGTCGGCACGAACAGCGCGGCCTCCTTGTCAAACAACTCGGCCGCGCGCTCCTGCAAGCGGTTGACGGTCGGGTCTTCCCCGTACACGTCATCGCCCACCTCGGCCTCGAACATCGCCCGCCGCATCGCCGGCGTCGGTTTTGTCACGGTGTCGCTTCTTAAATCGATCATGGCTGGCAGTAAAGACTGTTCCAATATCTATGTATCAGTCGTAATGTCATCCCATTCGTCGGCATACCATGTCAACCAATTAAGGGCGTAATGCCTTTCGTAAACTATTCCCGGATGAAACTCGCCGGGGGTTTCCCGCTCATTAAGACGAGCATCCACCACCGCCCAGTTAATTCTGTAAATCAAATCCGTGGCGTCCAATATTTCATCAGGCAGGCGGAGCATAGCTTGGTTGATAAACTGCCCAGTTGGGGCTCCCAGATCAGGCATGATTTGCTGAACCACTTCAGAGTCACATAATTCTTTCGGTAGTTCTAACTTCTCAACTTTCCCCAATGCCCACAGCAACGCCCATAATGATTCTGCACGCCAAGACGCTTCGATGACCGCCTGCTCAGGCGGATTGTGGTTCCGCAGGAAAGCCTTTTTCGAGGGGCTGAGCGATTCCCAAAGCTCCTCTTTCTTCAGCCATGAAGCGACACTTTCACGATCTGCGCGGTGGGCCACCATCACCAGCGCATGAAGGATGATCGCACGCTCTGCTACTTGTTGGGGCTTTCTCAGCCTCGCTTCGCTTTCATCTTCAACCAGCGGCAGGTAAGGGTTGATTGGTATGCCAAGCGATTTTAAGTATTGCTCGCTCCGCTTTTTCCTCGACGAAGCTGTGACACTGGATGAGTTCATTGGTTGCGTGGTGGCACAAGAACCGCCTAACGATAAGGTCATGGCTAAACTCGCAATCAACATGAATCTCAACATTAGAGGGTCGCCCCAAATCGACGTTAAGCGACAACTTCAGACGAATGCCGTAAACACCTCATTCGACAGCAGCAGCCCCGCGGGCGTGAGCCGCAACTGGTTCCCTGCAAACTCGATCAGTCCGGCGTCGGCGAAGCGCGCGAGGTCTCCGGCGTAGGCGGCGCGCACGTCCGTGCCGAAGCGTGTCTGGTGGCGGGCGAGGTCCACGCCCCCCGTCAAGCGCAGGCCGAGGAAGAGCGCCTCTGCGCCGGCCGCGTGATCATCAAGCTCGATTGTTTCCGCGAGGGCACTGCCGCGCGCCTCGCTCAACTCGGTGTAGCGCGCCGCGTCGCGTTCGTTGGACCAGCGGGTGCGGTGTCCGTCGTAAGAGTGGGCCGAGCAGCCGAAGCCGTAGTAGGGCGCGCCGGTCCAGTATTTCAGGTTGTGGCGCGACTCTTGGCCCGCGAGGCAGAAGTTGGAAATTTCGTACTGCTCGTAGCCGGCCGCGCCGGTGCGTGCGACGAGTAGCTCGTACATCTCGGCGGCCGTGTCCGGGTCGGGCCGCGGCCACATCCCGCGTTCGAGTTGACCGGCGAGCGGCGTACCTTCGTGGACTTCCAACAGATAGAGCGAGAGGTGTTCGGGGCCGAGCGCGAGCGCTTCGTCGAGGTTGTGGGACCAGTCGGCGAGCGTCTGGCCGGGCAGTCCGGCGATGAGGTCGAAACTCAAGTTGTCGAAGCCGGCGGCGCGCAGGTGTGCGAGCGTGCGGCGCGCGTCGTCGGCCGTGTGCGTGCGCCCGAGGCGCTTCAATGCCTGATCGTCGAAAGTCTGTAACCCGAAGCTCGCGCGGTTGACGCCGGCCGCGCGAAAGTCGCGGGCCAGTTCGGATGTGACTGTCCCCGGATTCATCTCCATCGTCACCTCGGCGTCGGGCGCAACACGAAAGCGTGCTTGCACGGCGCGGAGCAGGCGTGCGATCTGTGCGGGCTTGAGCAGAGAAGGCGTGCCGCCGCCAAAGTAGATCGTGTCCACATCGTTGGCGACCGGACGCGCGAACTCACCGACCTCGCGCGCGACGGCCCCGACGTAGCGCTCGGCCAGCGTCGCGTCGTACATGCCGGTCGCAAAATCACAATAGGAGCAGCGCGAACGGCAGAAAGGGATATGTATGTATATTCCGGCTCGCATGTCGAAAACCCGGATTATAGCACGCGACTTTCGGCCGTGCCCGGCGTCGGAGGTGAGGGTGTATTCCTTCTCACAATAAGGATTAGCCACAGAGGTCACAAAGATCACAGAGGACAGGACGGCAGTCACTCATAACTTTTTACCTTCTGTCATTTCTGTGGCCTCCGTGGCAAAAAAGAGGATGAATAAGCAAGTGCAAGTGGGCCACACGCGCCTGTACTCTTTCGTTTCCCTTGTACGGATTTTATGTGGCGACATGATGCGATTCACGAGCGAGCGCCATCACGTGAATGCGTAAACCGCGGCCTCCGCGCACGGCACGCTGATTGAAACAGTGAAAGATGAGAAAGGTTTTCGACTTAAACCGGCGCGCTCGCGGTGATTGGTGGACGCTCACCGGGCGCGCGCCACAGACAGGCGACATCAAGGGGAGGAACTTTAGATGGCGAATCAAAACGAGAAGAGCGAAAGCAATGATAAGGCGTTAGGCGCGGCGGCCGGCGCGACTCCGGAAGGCGGCGCGCAGCAGGGCAAAGGCAATCAGGGCGGTTCGCACATGCGCCCGCAGGGCAGTAGCGAACAGGACAACGAACAAACGCCGTCGGGACGGGGCGGCTACGGCGGCACGTCACGCCAAGACGGTGCGACCGAGAGCAGCAGCACGCGGACGGGCGGCGCGCAGCACTCGGGCGGACGCACGGGCTCACCATACGACGAGTAAGTGCTCGCCCGAGCGTACACACATTTCCCGTAGAAGGATGGGCGGCGTCACTTCATTTGAAGTGACGCCGCGCGTCGCTTTATTAGAACGACTTACCGACAGTCTGACTAATAGAATTAAGCGCCGCGCGTCGCCGGGAGTGCAGGCATCCTTGCCTGCCTTGAGCGCCGCAGAGCGCGATGAGATCAAACGCTGACTCTCAAGGTCAGGTCCGCGCGAAAGTCGGTTAGCTCGCCGTTGGCGAGCTGGCAGGCAAGGATACCTGCGCTCCCGGCGACGGACAGTGTGGCTTTAGCGGTCGGTAAATTCATTCTCAACTCTCTCACGATTCGAGCACAAGTTACTTTGCTTCGGTGTTGATGCGGCGGACGCTTCCGTCACCGCTCAGGCGCGAGTTGCGTGCGACGCGCTCGGCCGCGGCGAAGGCGCGCAGGAAGTTCTCGCCCAAAATCTTACGCACGTCCTGCTCGCTGTAGCCGCGCCGCAGCAGTTCGTAAGTGAGGTTCGGCAGTTGCGCGATGTCCTGCATGTCTTGCGGCAGGGAAGTCACGCCGTCAAAATCTGAGCCGATGCCGACGTGATCGACGCCGGCGACTTTCGCGATGTGATCGAAGTGGTCCACTAACACCGAGAGCGGCGTCTCGGGCAGCGGGTTCGCGGCGTTGAGTTTGTCGATCTCTTCCTGCAATCGCTTCTGCTCGTCCTTGTACTGCTCGCGCAGCGCGTCGAGTTGTGGCTTGAGGCGCTCGGCGCGGGCATTCGAGGCGTCGATCGCTTTCTGGTCGATGAAGAGGGGGAAGAAGTTGACCATCACGACGCCGCCGTTTTTGGCGATGCGGCGCAGCAAATCGTCGGGGATGTTGCGCGGGCGGTTGCCCAGCGCTCGCGCCGAAGAGTGCGACGCGATGACGGGCGCGCGCGCCACGTCCAAGACATCCGACATCGTCTCGTCCGAGACGTGCGAGATGTCCACCAGCATCCCCATGCGGTTCATCTCGGCGACGACTTCTCGGCCGAAGTCGGAGAGGCCGCCGTGCCGCGCCGCGTCGCAGCAGGCGTCGGCCCAGTTGTTGGTGTTGTTATGCGTCAGTGTCATGTAGCGGACGCCGAGGCGGTAGAAATCCCTGAGCGCCATCAAAGAGTCTTCGATCGCGTGGCCGCCCTCGATGCCCATCAGGGCGGCAATCTTGCCCTGCTTTTTGGCGCGGCGGATGTCGGCGACCGAATAGGCCATCGAGAGATCGTTCGGGTAGCGTTCAGCGGCACGATACACGTAATCGATCATGTCCAGCGCGCGGCGGGCCGAACCGCTTTTGGCGACGTAGCTGCGATCGATATAGACCGAGAAGAACTCGGCCGACACGCCGCCCTGCTTCATCCGCGCCAGATCAGTGTGGTACTTGCCGACGGACGACATGCCGAGATCGTAGTTGTCGTCGGTCATCATCGAAAGGATGTCGTTGTGCGAATCGACGACGATAGCTTTACGCTGAATCTCCTGCGCCTTCTGCCACAGCCGCTCGTCGCGCGGCGCGGGCGGTTGCGCGAAGGCGGCGGTCGTGAAGAGCGACCAGATGAGTAATGAAGTGAGCGCGGTCAGGGGAAGTTTTTGTTTGTCCATTGGGGAAAGATTTACCACAAAGACGCAGAGGCACAAAGGAGACACGAAGCCCGAATCAAAATTTAAGAAATTGGCATACGTGGAGATTTACCGCCAAGGCATCAAGACACAAAGCAAGACATCACTATCCTTCATCCTCAAGCGACTTGGTGTCTTGGTGATAAATCCCCTCTCTCCGATAAATCCCTGAGGTGGTCAAGCAGGAGCAGGTGAATGCGGTGGATGATGTGGTGGCGTATAGTGCAGGCAAGTGATTGTCGCGTTAAGCATTTCTGTGGTACACAGTGCGCGAAGCAAAGGGCCGGCGGCGGGCGGACGAGCCGACCTCGGATGACCCGGCGCGTTAATAGCTTTTCAGCAAATCACGAAAAGCTTTTTCGGGAAACGATGCCCTAAGTCCTCAAGAAAGGAAATGCCGAGCGTCGGGCGCACGGTGGGCGTTGAAGGCAAATGCCGTCAATATCCGCGCCCCGCCCGACGCCGGCCGTTCGTCGTATGGCACAAAACCACGTGATCGATCAGCGCAGCGGCCCGCGCTACGTCATCTCCCTGCCGGTGCGCGCCGAGTGGGACGATGACAAGTCGGGCGAGCACATCATCGTGGACGGCGAGACCGAGAACGTCGGCCCCGCGGGCGCGCTGGTCCACCTGCACCAGTTGCCGAACGTCGGCAGCCGCGTGCAACTGGCCGTGATGGACGCCGAGCGGCACGACGCGAGGGTGCATGCCG
>JBOGOY010000165.1:0-7295 GCA_050748185.1 Pyrinomonadaceae bacterium | reverse complement strand
CGGCTGCACCTTGTGAGTAACAGGCCCGATCTGCAATTGCTGCCGTGGGAGTATTTGCAGGACCCCGACCAAGTTCCGGGGCCTAACGTGATGAGGTCGGTGGTGAGGATCGTTCCCACCGTCGGGCTCGACCCGCCGACGCCGCTGAAACTTTCCAGCAGGAAGATAAAGATTTTATTCGCGTCGGCTGACCCTTCGGATCAGGATTTGGTGAGCTGGCCCGACGTGAAGGCTAGTATTGAACGGGTTTTTGCCGCGCGCCTCCCTGACTCTTTCGAACTTGAGGCCATCGAGGCGACAGGCAGGGGGACGTTGCTGGATGCCGTACAGCGGTCAGAATTCGACATTTTCCATTTTTCGGGGCACGGGATAGTCCAGAGTGGAGCCGGCCAAATTGTACTGACCGACAGGAGGGGAAGAAGCACCTACCTCGGCGGCGACGAGTTGGGGACGGCGTTACGCGGACGAAATATCAAACTCGCGGTTCTGAGCGCCTGCGACACTGCTTCCGGCGACTTCTCAAACAACTTCGCGGTAACAGCCGAAGCTTTAGTCCGGGCAGGCATCCCGGCGGTGGTTGCCAATCAACTGCCGATCCCCGACGCTTCGGTCGCGGTCTTTACAGGCGCGATGTACGACAAGCTGCTTAGGAGCGGAGACATCGATCAGTCCGTGGGGGAAGGCCGGGTTAGATTAGCCGTCGAGCTTGCCGCCGGCCAAGACGCGGTTCTAGAGTGGGGTATCCCAACACTTTACAGGCACCTAGCGGGTGCCGAGATTTTTGAGCCATGAAACTTCCACCTTTTACACTCGTTCACCAGCGGGACGTTGATAACCGTAGCGTCATAGGCGGCGGGACTGCTGCCTCGCACGCGTCAACAACTCGCGTCCGCCATCTGTTGAGCCACGTAGAACCTGACGTCAAACGAACAGTGCTCGCCAGCGCCGTGGCGCAAAAGAAAAACGTCGAAGGCATGCGCGCCGTCGAACGGGTCGCCCAACGCCTGAACGACCTTCCTCAAGGCGTAACCGTCGGACTGTGGGACCTCGGGGTGCGCGCCGGGAGTTTGCCAGAGGTGGTCGCTAAGTTGAACGCCGGGCAGGACGCGTTCACCTTCTTTGAGGTTCAAGCGGCTATACCCGCAGGCTTGGTCAGCCGCCAGCCACGTCTCGCTGATTGGGTCTCAGAGCATTCAGCCGGGGGGGCGAGGAAGAAAGACCTTGAACAGGTTCAGAGCAACGTCATCGATGATGATTTTTTTAAGTACGCGCGAACCATCCGCCGTGACCTCGGGCTAGGCTATCTCGCCGGGATCACGCCGCACCTGATCGCAGGCATCGAGGACGATGAGCCGTTCTGGAACAGGTTCGCTTCTTCGAGCGGGCGTAATGGAAAGGGCCGCCTTCTGCTGATCTCCGCCTACCACCTCCGGGAGGACGCGAAGAAGGCGAACCGGCCATTCGAGGTGTCCGTAGCGGCGTTAGTCGTGGCGCAGCTTCTAATCGCGGTGAGCAGTCAACTCGGTTATCACGAAGATGTTGACGACTGCCTCTTCAACAGCGTCGCGCGGAGGGAAACCGCGGTCGAAGCAATCAAGAAACTCGATCTTGAGCCCGAATGCCTGAACCGTGTTTCTCAGAGGTACCGCGGCGCGACTACGACCCTGATGGGAGCTTTGCGCGCGTACGAGGCGAGGGGATAGATGACGCACGTAGTGGTACTGGTGCCGGGCATTATGGGCTCGGAGCTTTGGCTCGACGGCGAGATCATCTGGCCGGGGCCTGTCCGGAGTCTGATCTTCGCGTACGGTAACATGGCGGCCCTGATGCGCGACGACCTCGTCGCGACCGACATCATCAGGCGTTATTCAATCTCGGAGCAGTACGGGGCGCTAATCGACGATCTAGGCACGTGTGGTTTCCGGGAGCAGGATGCGCCCCCGACCCTGTTCGTCTACCCCTACGACTGGCGGAAGAGCGTGAGCTTGGCCGCGGCGGGATTAGCCGAGTTGGTCGGCAGGGCCATCGCACTGCACGGAGGCGAATTGGATGTCACCCTGATCGGCCACAGCATGGGCGGACTCGTATGCCGCTACTACCTTGAGTCGGGTGACCACTCCCACAAGCCTTCAACAGCACACGTACGCCGGTTGATTACTCTCGGCACTCCCCACCGCGGGTCGCCGCTGGCTCTGACGGCTGCCCTCGGCCATGAAAAGCGCCTATTCCTCAGCGCCGAACAGGTCTACCTTTTGGGGAGTGATCCTCGCTTCCCCGGACTCTACCACCTGCTGCCGCCGCCGGGAGAGCCTTTCGCTTGGGACCGCGCGCGCGAAGCCGAGTTCGGACACGTTGATGTGTACGACCATGAAGTGGCGGGTGCGCTAGGCTTGGTGCGAGATAACCTCGAAGCGGCACGCGCCTTCCACTCCAAGCTCGACATAGCCAAGCGCCCGGATGGCGTACGCTACTTCTTTTTTGTGGGCACACGCCAAACGACCATCTCACATGTGAGTCTTCTGAAGAGGGCGGCAGGATTCAGCGCACAGAGGGTAGAGTTGGAGGACGCTGGTGACGGAACCGTGCCGTCTTGGAGTGCGGGCGTGACGGGCATTCAGAACATGCCGGTCGGTGGCGAGCACCACATCCTTTACAAGAGCCCCGAGGTGCGTAGAACGCTGGCTGTGCTATTGGGGAAGGCCGGAGTCCTTGCCGGAGACCCTGACCGCGTCGAGGTCGCGTTACGTGAACGAGTGGTAAACCCTTCGGACAACGTACACGTCAGCATCACGTTTGCGTCAGGCGTAAATGAAGTGGAAGGTGAGTTACGCGTCGAAGCCGCGCGCTTCGACGGCGCGGGACAGCTATTGGGCTACTTGCCTGCTGTCGCCGCATACCCAATCCGGTATATGGGGCTCGACGCGGAGAAAATTGGCGTTATTTTCAGAGCGCCTACGCGAGCAGGCATCTATAGGATCGCCTACTACCCTCTTGGGGGGGGCGAACACTCTGGCTCCGATGATCTGTTTGTACAGGCTTAGAGTTGAACCCTCGGCTGTATGATCAGGCTTGACTGTATTAACTGATGTTGGCGACAATGTGTCTCTACTCGAATTTGTCTAACATATAGAGCTAGAATTAAGCTAATCAATTCGGGCATACACTGTCGCCGCGATCCCGCCAGATTGCTTTAACTGGAGCAGGGCATCTCCGACAAAGAAGTCGTGTTTGAAAACTCCATCTTCTTCAGAGGAATGTCCTCCCTGAGTCAGCTTAACGTCAAAAGTTTTGACGAGTTTCTTGTAGTTTGAAAACAAGCTGACTTTAAGAGTCAAATCCTTGCCGTATAGTTTGTTAAACTCCTCATCTAAAGCAGAAGACCACAGGGAATTGTTCGCCGTAGCTATGGTGTGTCGCTGGCCGTAGGGGACGAGAACAATAGGCTGTAGGTTGCTAGATTCCCGCACGAAAAATGAAGCCATGCCGGGCAGGTGAAGGCCATTTTCGTAGTTGACGGTTTTCACCTCACCGGGCTCGATAATGATCGCGCTGTGTTCGTCTGGATCTTTACCTAATATCTCGACGCCACGACTGCCGCCGCTGTTCAGCCGTACATCTCTACCTCCGACCACATCTACTTCAATGGAGGTCAGCATTAACGCCTTATCACTATAGTTTTTGACATAGAAATTTATCCCGGCCACCTCATAGAAGCCGCGTGTTTCAGGGGCGTCGTTGAAGAAGTAGTGCCGGGGCTCTAAGTAGCCCCCTACTATCTGAACGTCATTCTGATCTGATGGGCGTGATATGGGCGAGAATCTCGGCGGCTGGTCGGACACTATTTGTGAGGGTGGAACGGCTGCCGGATCATCTTTCGTCTTCTGATGTACGAGAGAGACCAATTTCGGAACGAGCAGAATTGCTAGTGCCCCCGCGAGGGCTAGTCTCGGCCATACGCCTAACCGTTTTATTGTGCCTTTTTGACCCCCCGGCAGAACCCACCGCTGACCCCGAATCCTCAACATTACTTCGATTCCGGCCCACGTACACGCGAGAATCGTAGTCAACACTAACGCGTATACGTGCGGCAAAGATATTGAGTTGTTTACGGAGTCTATGAGTGTTCCAGCCCCGATGATTCCGGACACGAAATACATCCCGAGGCGAAACACTCGCTGTTGAAATGGTAACTCCATTGGGTCGATCTCCTAATTCAAATGCTGAAGTAAGGTAAACTTTTGCAAAAGAAAGGTCGATGGGGCTGGTCGAATGATTTCAACCGGCAGAGACGAGGCGGAAAACGGCCAAAAGATTTTGACAATTGACACACACTCTGTCAACATCTTATCTGTGAATACTTGTTTCATCAGTAGGTAGTTTGGCTCTTACAGAGTGCAACAATAGACAGAAGCATTCTGGTCTCACGAACCGGGCTTCGGGTAAGGGTTAATAGCGAACTGCCCTGAACTATCGTTTAATCGATGGGAGAGGTTATGCGTCTCATATCCGCTCAGGTAAGGAATTTCAAATCAATCGAGGACAGCGGTAGTGTCTCCATTGACCCCGAGGTGACGGTGCTAGTCGGCCAGAATGAGTCCGGCAAGACCGCGTTCCTTCAGGCGCTCCATAAAGCGCGCTCGATTGAGGATGACGTGGCCTACAACATAGAGGAAGATTACCCACGTCGGGGCATGATCGAGTACAAGAGGCGCCACAAAGAAACTCCCGCCATCGTGGTGGAGTTAAGTTATGAATTGACGAAGGGGGAGGTAAACCGGATCACCAGAGCCTTCGGGTTTGAGCTTTTCAAGTCACTCCAGTTCAAGGTGCAGCACAAATATGGGGGAAGCTCCCTCATCATCTTTTCCAGTGATGAAAAACCTTACATAAAGCACCTAGTCACTGGTTCTGGCCTGCCTGCCGAAATAGCTGAGAAGGCGTCCCAAGCTAAGGATTTGCGGAGCCTGATCAAGCAATTGGAAGGAGAAGATCTAAACACTGAAGGCCAGAATTTCTTAAGTAAGTTAAAACAATGGTTCAGACAGAATCAGGCGGCAATCGCGCCGTAAGTCCTGAGTTCGTCGTAGCACGGGTGATTTTTCACCCAACTCGGCTCAAGAGCTAACTTCTCAATAAAGAGATCGAGCAAGCGCTGATTGAAATGACGCTGTTTCCAACTCGCCATCGAGAAGACCTGTGGCTTCTCGTCGCTGTGCGCTCGCAACTCTGCGGCCCGCGCCAGATTGAGCGTCGCCAAGCTGGCGTTGAAATGAAACGAGAGCGCTGCCTCGTCGCGTGCTTGACAGTCACTCAACCCAGTGCACTGTTTGCTGTCGCGGAACAGAAACTCGATCTGAAACCGCGCCGCGTATAACTCGACCAGCTTGCGACCGTCCAGCGCCACGTCAGTCGAAGCCAGCACGATGTGCCGCGGCTTGTCCGGCTGCTTGCGATTGACCAGGACGACGACCCGCACCCGACGCTTGAGCGTGACGTGCCAGACGATGGTCGTATAGAGATGGCTATAGCCAACCTCCTCCAGCGCGCCCAGGCACTCAAAACGGCTGAGGTCAGAGAAGCTGACCTTGCCCGCATACTTGCGCTTGCGCCCCCGCCGCTTTGGGTGCGGGCCGGTGAAGAGGAACAGACAATCGGCGTCGCACCGCAGCTTGGTGATCGCATGCAGGTCCAGCGAGACGACTTCATCAATGTATTTTTTCTTGGCAAAGTAGCCGTCCACGCAATGATATTTCACCCCCTGCGGCAAACGAGGCCGCGCCTCACAAAGTTGCCGGCGATAGAAGTCAACGCGGGTCTCTTCCTGCTTGGTCTGGTCAGCTTTCTCCCCTGGCGGCGTCTGTGCGACAGCGAGGGTGAAGGCGCAACGGCGCGTGACATCCACGACCGCCAGGGTCGAGACCTCCAACCCGCGCTCGGCACGCCCGGCGCAGCCGTTAAAGAAGTGGCCGAGGCCGAAGGTGCGCTTGCCGCTCTTCGGGATGAAGGAGGCGTCCTGCGCCGAGATCAGTTCCGAGCGCGGGTCGAGCGCCGTGTTCATGACGCGCTGATGAAAGTCCGACCAGTCAAAGTCAGCGCGGAACTGGCGCGAGATGGTGCGCTCCGAGTAGTCGCAGTAGCGCGCCAGATTGCGAAAGTTGACGCGACCCCGCAAGGCAAGGATCGTGGTCAAAAAGTGTTAAGGAACTGGCGCTGCGGTTGACCAAGCGCAGGCATCTGTCGCAGGATGTCAGTGACAATTGTCATCGGCCATTAACGGGTTGAAGGTGGAGTTGGACACTCACATTCAACCAGTTGGTGGCCTTTTTTGCTACTCCTTTCGCTCAAAAAATGTCCGAAGTATTGATCAAACCTGACATCCCATAACCTGCGGCAACAACAGAAATCTTTTGAGCAGGCGCTAATCGCGGGAACATCTTAAAAATGAAGTCGCTGATAACCACGCCCATGAACAAACCCACAACGCTGCCAAAGGCTGGACCAAGACTACCGCCTACCCAAACACCAAGAGTGACTCCGAGACAAAGCCCGACAAAGCCGCCAACGATCCTGCCTATGAATACACCAAAATTCATTCGATTACGAGCAGCTTCAGCAGAATCAATCTTCTCTGTTTTGTTTGACATAGATTCAAGCCATAAGGCGCATAACGCGATAATCAGCCGCGCCGGAGACAACATGATGAGTGACAAGCCTAGCGATAAGAGGGGCGCTGATACGGCGTCGGCTGCATTTAATGTTGGGCCGCTGGCCGACGCAGGAACGGCGACTGCCGCTCCGACTTACGACGGCGACGGCCCCGACGATTACGACGGCTGTATGTGTGGAGACGCCGACTGCCCGGAGTGCGGCGGTCGAGACTGCCACTACTGCGGAGGAGAAGGATGGGGCATCGTCGGCACGGATTGGGACACGGACGACGCGATAAACGGGCCGTATGACGGCGAGATTGAGAGATGCCCCTGCTGCGGCGGCTCAGGCAATGCGTCTGACTGTCAATTCTGGTAAGCGGCCCAACGCCCGCCATCACCCGCCGCGGCGAACCGTGACTAGCGGCAAGTCTTGCGGATGAAGGCCGCGCTGTTCGCGGTCGGGTGCATGCCGTTGTTAGGTTTCGGGTGGGTGGGGAGCACTACGGGAGCATTAAATGCGCTTTGGTATCATCCAAGCCAAATGTGTGAATCGCTACCGAGTGCTTCCTCAATAAATCTTCAACCGTCTTGACGGGGCAATTACCGACACGCAGCCAGATGAACTTGGGTGGGCTTCCATATAAC
>JBOGOY010000164.1:0-7309 GCA_050748185.1 Pyrinomonadaceae bacterium | reverse complement strand
CGCGTTGCTCGTCGCGGCGAACCTGCCGCCGACGCCCGCAGGCAAAGCCTATCAAATCTGGTACATCGCCGGCGCCGCGCCGCAACCCGGCGGCCTCTTCAAAACCGACGCCACCGGCCGTGGGGAACTTCGCGAGACCGTCCCCCTCGAAGGCCGCCAAGCCGCCCTCTTCGCCGTCACGCTCGAGCCGCAGGACGGCTCGCCCGCGCCCACCTCGGCCATCATTCTGAAGGGCGCGCCCTCATAATTCACTGCTCCCTCTCATTCTTCTAACTTTTCTTTTTGCCCGCGCGCCCGGCGGCCAAAGCTGGTAAACTTCTCCCGCATGTCATTCGACAGGCTCGAAAAACTTTCGCGCGAGGTGGAATTAAGGTGGCAGAGAACCCTGTGAAGCAGGAAGGTCAGGCGAACCAGATCTCCCCGGAGACCGGACAGTTCGACGCGCGCTTCATTCTCTGGCGGCTCTTCTGCTCAGAGAATAGCGTTTCCGTCGAAACGCTCCCGAGCGAGTTGACCGGCGACGTCAAAGATAAGTGGGAGAAGTTAAAGAATGAGCGGCTGCATGAAAAGGAAGAGGGATGAAGAGACTGGGAGAGGGGGTAAGGCCTCCGAGCCTTGTTCAATCACCCTCTCGCCCCGTTACCCCCTCTCCCATTCCCCCGTCATAGCTTCCCTTCATCAACTCGCCCGCGCCAACTGAGCCGTGACGCTCTCGGCTTGGATGAGATGTAGTTCGCCGGCGCAGTCGTGGCAGAGCCAGACGACGATCTGAGAGGCATCAGACCAGAAGAAAGCGGTGACGCGCGTGGAAAACCGGAGCGCCGTGTCGCTCTTCAGGCGTTGCAGCGACTGGATGTAAGACGTGCCGCGGTAGAAGAACCCTTCGGCCCCCTCCTGCCGATGAAGGCATTCTCGCTCGCGGAATCTTTGATCGTTAACGATGGTCAAGCCCATAGTCTTTTACTCTCCCTTCAAACCGTCCGGGCGGGCGATCACGACGAATCGCGGACGAAAGGAAGATGGTGGTATACGCCCCGCGGCTCCCCTCTCAACGCCCAGATCAAAAAAATTAAAGCCCCTTGCTACGCTCGCCTCAGGTGGTAGCGCTATTCTCGCCGCCACTCGTCGTCCGCGCCGATGAGACTATTGCTGCTGCTGATGCAGTCACATTGCCGACGCCGGTGCCGCCCTTCTCGCCCGCGCCGTTCTTTAGTCTGTTGTCAGACGCCTGTTGCTGCTTGCCGTTTCCTACACCGGCTGGCGACTTCTCGGGCGCGGGGCGTTGCTGCGGCGGTTGCGACTGTTGCGCGGGCTGCGGGGCTGCGGCGACGGACGCCGAACGTTGCATCATGTGGCAACTGCCCTCGAAGATCGCGCCCTGCTCGATGACGAGTTCGGGCGTCTGGATGTTGCCGACAACACGCGCCGTGCGCCCGAGTTCCAGCCTTTCGGTCGTGTTGACGTTTCCGTTGACGGTGCCGTTGATCTTGGCGACGGCGACGTTTACTTCGGCGTCAACCTTGCCACCGCCGCTGACGATAAGCGTCCCTTTCTCAGAGTTGACGCGGCCCGACAGGTGGCCGTCCACTCGGAGCATCCCCTTGAAATTGGCCTCGCCCGTCAGCGCCGTGGTGGCGCCGACGAAGCCGCCGATCACGCCGTCTTTAATCGCGCGCGCCAGATTGTCGTGGTCCGTGTAGGCGCGCGTGGCCGACGCGCTCGGACGATCGCCGTAAGCTTCGGAGGAGGAGGCGGCTGATTCGGCCTGCGGCGCATAGCCCGCCGCTTGATTCGACTGGGGGACTGTCCTCCCTACGGGCGGTGTCTCTTGCGCCGGCTCTTGCAGGCGCTGTCTATCCCCCGACTCTTGTTTCGCATCTCTGTTCATTCTGAACATGACTTTAATTCCGTCCTTTTCTCTCAAGAAGGTAACTGGCTACAGCACGTCTCGACGGCGAGCTTCAGACCGGGCGCGGTGGTTGAGTAGTCTTTTGGCGCGCTAGAGAATCTTCGGCCCGTGAGTCCGTCTCGATAGATTAAGGAACTTCAAAACTGACGTGAGGCGCTTAGCGTTGGGGGAGCAAAGTGACCAACAACGTGCCATCATTTTAGACAGCTCGACCGAGCAATATTATTACGGTCGAGTTGCGATGGCGTTATTTTTGGCGGCGACGAATAGCAGGCGAATCCGTTGGCATAAGTAGTGAGGAATTTTTTGTCGTCCTCGGTAGTTGCCCGAAGCGCCCTTAAAAATTGGAAGAGCGACGGGCGTTCCCTCCGTCCGTGCCGTAAAGCGGGGTATATTCTTCGCCGCACTCGGCGGCCCGCAACTCGCGCTTCAACCCCGCGATCCCGCGGCAGATGATCGCGAATTCGTCCCCATCGAACGATACATCTTCACCTCCGAGGTCGAGAACGCGCCCGAGACGCTCGTTCGCCCGCTCTAACAAATCGCTCTTGACGCGCCCGGACTTCACCGCTTCGACGAGTTGATCGCGCGCGGCGATGAAATTGTCCGCCCGCTCGCAAATAAGCACCATGTCAGAGCCGGCCTCGAAGGCGCGCAGCGAAGCCTCGGCGACGGAGAGCGTCTCGACGACCGCGCCCATTTCCATGTCGTCCGTGATGACGAGGCCGTCGAACTTCAACACCTGACGCAGCAGGCGCATCACGACGTTACCACTGATCGTAGCGGGCAGTTGGTGGAGGCTTTCGAGCGCAGGTAAGTCTGCCGTCCGGCGGAACCACGCCTGTAGAAACCCCGACACTTCGGGGAAGGCCGCGTGACTGATCATCAAGGTGTGCAGTCGCTCGCCGCGCCGATGAAACATCAGGTCCATGAAAGGGACCAGATCGCGCTCGAAGATTTCTTCCCACGAATTGGTCACGATCGGCAGCCGCCGGTGCGAATCCACTTGCGCGCCGCCGAGCCCGGGAAAGTGTTTGCCGCAACCCAAGACGCCCGCGCCCTGCAGGCCTTCGAGGTATGCGCCGGCAAGCCGCGACACGGACCCGGGGTTGTGCCCGAAGGTGCGTGCGCGCAGCCCGTTCTCCTCGTTGTCACCGCCGAGGTCGAGCACCGGCGCGAAATTAATATTGAAGCCGAGCAGCCGCATGGCGCGCGCCGAAAGCCGGCCGAATTGGCGCGCCAGTTCTGAACTCCCGGCGTCGCGGATGGCTTTGGCCGCCGGCATTGGCTCGCAGATGTGTCGGAAGCGATCGACAAGGCCGCCCTCCTGATCGACGCCGATGAGGACACGTCGCCCGAGCACTTCGCGCACCTCGGTGGTTAAAGCCGCGACCTGTGCGGCCGACTCAACGTTGCGCCCGAACAGGATGACGCCGCCCGGCCGCACCTCACGCAGCAACTCGCGCTGCTCTGTGTCCAGATGTGGCTCCGGCAGGCCGACGAACAACAACCGTCCGGCCTTGTATGCGAGCGATTCGTTTTCTGTGCTTCTGTCCACGCTCAATAATTTTTACCCGCGGTGCCGTGCCCTCGCCGACGGCACGTCTCACCGCCACCTTTCAGTACGCTTTGTTATACTGATTTCCTACGGCCAAGTGCTTGTGGGTCGGGCGGCTGGCGGTGGCAAAGGCCCGCAATTCCGTACCCGGCGTTTGGTCAGTCTGTACTTTATGACTCAGTTCTCTCAGGGACAGGCGGCCGCGTCGCAGCGCACCGCGAAAATCAAAGAGCGTGCCTTGCAAGAGGGATTCCACAAGGTCGGCATCGTGCCGGCCCGCCCGCTCGAACGAGAACGCGCGCGACTCAAAGAGTGGCTCGGACGCGGCTATCAGGGCGAGATGCGTTGGATGGAGCGCGACCCCGCGCAACGCACCGACCCGCGACTCGTCTTTCCCGAAGCGCGCTCGGTCGTCGTCGTCGCGCTCAACTACTACACGCCGCACCAGCACGCAAACGATCCCGCGACCGGCAAGATTTCCCGCTACGCTTGGGGCGACGATTACCACGACGTAGTCGGCGGCAAGCTTAAAAACCTGCTCGCGTGGATCAGAGAAGAGTGGCCCGAAGCGGATGGCAAGTCGTGCGTGGACATCCAGCCGTTGATGGATAAGGCGTGGGCCGCGCGTGCGGGCCTCGGCTGGATCGGCAAACACTCGAACCTGATCACGCGCGACTACGGCTCTTGGGTCTTCATCGGCGAATTACTACTCAACCTCGAACTCGCTTCCGACGATGCGCCCGTGGAAGACCACTGCGGTACCTGCACGCTTTGCCTCGATGCGTGCCCGACCGGGGCGATCGTCGAGCCTTACGTCGTGGACTCGAACCGCTGTATCTCTTACGCGACGATCGAACTGCGCGCGTCCGAGTTGCCGCCCGACATCGCCGACAACCTCGAAGGTTGGCTTTACGGCTGCGACATCTGTCAGGACGTGTGCCCGTGGAACCGTTTCGAGCGGCCGACCGAAGAGGCGCGCTTCGAGCCGCGCCTCGGCAACGTCTCCGCGGATCTCGAAGATATTCTCCGACTCACACCCGAAGCCTATGCCGCACGCTTCCGCCGCAGCGCCATCAAGCGCGCCAAGCTCCACAACCTTCAGCGCAACGCGCGCGCTCTCAGCCGACCTGCGGACGAAGGCGGCGAACCGGCGGATTAACATCTCACGCCGCAATTTCAATCTCGAATCAACCGGCTTGCCCGAAATTCAACCTATCAGTTAAAGGGTCATAAACTTTCCCCCGACAAGCCAACGCTAACGCCGACCGTTTGGAAGCCGGCCCCCGCGCGTCGTAAACTCTGACCGCACAATCCAACCCACACACGGGAAATCACAGATGCTCAACATTCAGATCAAAGATCGCGCGGAAGGCCCCGTTTACCTGCAAGTGCGCCAGCAGCTCGAAGCCGCGATTCGCAACAAGGACGTGACCTCGGGCGAATCGCTTCCGCAGCCCGCGGCCCTCGCGCAAAAGCTTTCCGTGGACAAGGGCGAAGTCCAGCGCGCCTACTTCGAACTGGAACAACTCGGCCTCGTCAAAAAGTCTGCGCGCAAAGACTTCCTCACCGGCAAAGAAGTGTCCACTTTCGCGGTGGCGTGAAGCTGCGACGGCGCACGCGCCAGACTTGGAGCGAGTTTCCGCGCGGCGTATCATACAAGCCACGACGAGCGGCGCGCTTTTCATTCCGGCAAAGTGTCGAGGCCGTGTCCCGCCGTCGCAAGGTAAAACATGTCCACGACGCTCCGAGACTCATACGGCCGCCAGATTCGCGACCTCCGCGTGTCGCTCACCGACCGCTGTAACTTCCGCTGCTTCTACTGCCTGCCGCACGGCGAGCCGCCGGCCGCCCCCAAAGAGCAGATGCTCAGCTACGAAGAGATCGAGCTGGCCTGCGAGGTCTTTGTCTCGCTCGGCGTCGAGAAAATCCGTTTGACGGGCGGCGAGCCGATGATGCGCCGCGACATCGAAACGCTCGTCGGCAAGCTCTCGGCGCTGAAAGAACGTGGGCTGCAAGACCTCGCGCTCACCACCAACGGCTACTTCCTGCCCGGCCGCGCGCAGCGATTGAAAGCCGCCGGCCTCGACCGCGTCACCATCAGCCTCGACAGCCTGCGACGCGAAACCTTCAAAGAGATGACCGGCGTGGACGTGCTCGAACAGGTGCTTGCGGGAATCGAAGCGGCGCGCGCGGCGGGCCTCACGCCGATCAAGATCAACGCCGTCGTCGTGCGTGGTCACAACGAAGAAGAAGTGGCCGACTTTGCCCGCTTCGCCCGCGAGCACGACTTGCGGATGCGCTTCATCGAGTTTATGCCGCTCGACTCGGGCCACGACTGGTCCCGTGAAATGGTCGTGCCGGGGCGCGAAATTCGCGCGCGCATCGAGGCAGAGTTTCCGCTGGTCCCCGCGGCGGTCCGGCGTGGTTCGGAGACTTCCTCGCGCTGGCTGTTCGCCGACGGCGTGCCGGGCGAGATCGGCATCATCGCGCCCGTCACCGAGCCCTTCTGCGGCGCGTGCTCGCGCGTCCGACTCACCGCCGACGGGCAGGTGCGGACGTGTCTCTTCTCGACTGTCGAGCACTCTTTGCGCGACGTGCTCCGCGCCGGCGCGACGCGCCCAGAGATCGCCGAGTACCTCGCCAGCGTCGTCTGGCGGAAAGAGCCGCGCCACTACATCAACGATCCGGAGTTCCGCCAGCCGGCGCGGACGATGAGCTTTATTGGCGGCTAGAAGATGTGAGGACAGTCTTGAAAGTCGCGGATTTACCTCCGGAAGTTTTAGAGAGGCTGAAACAACAGCGGTTCGACCGTTTCGTCGAGAAGCACGAAGAGCCTTTTACTTGGGAATGGTTTATCGGGGAAAGTGAGTTTTTGGATGTTGACGGCTATCAAGTTTTACTTCCCCTTGATGAAGAACAGCGGCCCAACGTCACCGTCTTGAAGTGTTTCGCGAGCGCAGCCGCTCGCACGTTAACAGTCTTTCTGAAGGACACGACCAACGTTAATGAAGATCGCCCGGACCAGTTGTTTTTCGCAGGGTTTATGGCCGTGTGCAGGAAATTTCCGGATGAGAACTTCTTCACTTCGATTGTTTACCACGAGTGGATGCTGCTTGAAGAGACATTAATTTAAGCATTACTCGCCATTAGTTGTGATTGATCAGCAGGCAAGTTTTCGGGGGAGCCGCGCGCGCGGCTGAGAGTCTGCGAATGGCAGATGGCGGTTGGCGGTTGGCGGATTGAATAGCACAAAGCAGTGTCTTTCAATCCGCCATCCGCCAACCGCCATCCGCCATCCAGAGACCCTTTGAACCTGATGCGGTTAATACCGCCGGAGGGAGAAACCAAAGCAAGACCGTCGCCCGCCCTTCGTGTGCAGAGCAACGGTCTTTCTTTTTCGTGGCCGCGCCGCTGGCGCGCGGCCGAAGAGGTGTGTGAACGCTATGAGCATCACGAACGAGAAGAATGAGAAGAACGAGCAACAGAGCCATGAGGTGCAACTGCCGAATTCGCGCCGGGTTTATGTCGGGGGACCAAATGCAGCGGAGCGCCACGTCCGCGTCCCTTTCCGCGAAGTCGCCCTGAACCCGACGCGCGGCGGCGACGGGCAACTCGAAGAGAACCCGCCCGTGTTGGTTTACGACGCGAGCGGCCCGTGGGGCGACCCCGCTGTGCGGTGCGACGAGCGGGAGGGTCTGCCCGGTCTGCGCCGCGAATGGATCCTCGCGCGCGTTGACGTGGAAGAGTACGCGGGGCGCGAGGTCAAGCCGGAGGACGACGGCTACCTGACGGCGGGCGCGCGCGAGTACGCGCAAGCCAAAACGCGCAACCGGCTTGAATAC
>JBOGOY010000163.1:0-7315 GCA_050748185.1 Pyrinomonadaceae bacterium | reverse complement strand
GAATAGGGGGTTCTTCACACTTTTCAACTCCGTAAAGAAATCGGCGAGCAGTAGGGGCGCTCGCCGGGAGGCTGACTAAGTATCAGCAAAAACATTATCACCCTCCGGGCGCGGCGCGATCAACCCCGCTTAGGGCGATTTCGGCGACGCGGGGCCGGTGCTTTCAGACTCGGACTTGCCGGCGCGGGGGCGTCCGCCGGGGCGAGGCTGCGAGTGATACGCTCGCGGTATTGAAGCGCGTCACGCTTAATCGCTTCCTCGTCGAGCGTCAGCAAGCGGCGGTCACGCATGACGATGCGTCCCTCGATAACGGCGGTGCGGACATTCGTAGCTTTCGTTGCGTAGACGAGCTGCGAGTAGATGTTGTAGAGCGGCGTCTGATTGAGGCTGTCGAGATCGACCACGATCAAGTCGGCGCGCTTCCCCTCTTCGAGCGAACCGATCTCGCGCTCTAAATGGAGCGCCCGCGCGCCGCGGATCGTCGCCATCTCCAGCGCCTGCTCGGCCGTCAGGATGCGCGGATCGCCGCTCGCCAGTTTGTGCAGTTTCGCCGCCGTGTCCATCTCCTCCCACATGCTCAGGTCGTTGTTCGACGCCGCGCCGTCGGTCCCCAGCCCGAGGTCGAGATCGGCCCGCAGCATTTCGGGGACGGGCGCGACGCCCGACGCCAGTTTCATGTTCGACTGCGGGTTGTGGACCGCGCCGACGCCGAACCGCTTCAACAAAGCGATCTCTTCCGGCGTGACGTGGACGGTGTGGGCCGCGATCACGCGCTCGTTGAGAAAACCGATTCGCGCGAGGTACTGCACGGGAGACGCGCCGTGATCGCGCGTCACGTCGGCCACTTCCTTTTTCGTCTCGGCGATGTGGGTAACGACCGGCACGCCGGTGCGCCGGGCAAACTCGGCGATGTTTCTGAGATGCGCTTCCGAGACGGTGTAGGGCGCGTGCGGCGCGATGGCCGGGGTGACAAGCGGGTGGTTCTTCCACTTGGCGACGTAGCGCTCGGTGTAGGCCATCGCCTGCTCGTGCGTCTGGTTATCGGCGACGGGGAAATCGATCACCGTCTCGCCCAACACGCCGCGCACGCCGGCCCGCGCCGTCTCGTCGGCGACGGCGTCCTCGAAATAGTACATGTCGCAGTAAGTCGTCGTACCGCCGCGGATCATCTCGGCGAGGCCGAGCCGCGTGCCGACGCGGACGAAATCTTCCGTGACGTTTTTGGCCTCCGCCGGGAAGATGTACTGGGTGAGCCAGTCGTTGAGATCGTTGTCGTCACCCAAGCCTCGAAACAGCGTCATCGGCACGTGCGTGTGGCCGTTGATGAGGCCGGGCATCACGGCCCGCCCGCGGGCGTCGATCACCGAGCGCGCGGTGTAGAGCCTCGCCAACTCGTCGCGCCGGCCGACGGCCACGATGCGCCCACGGTGAACGGCCACCATGCCGTCCTCGATGACGCGCCGCCCGCCATCCATCGTGACGACCGTCCCGCCGCTCACGAGGAGATCGACACGACGGACGGCGGCGGCAGTAGTCGCCGACAGGTTAACGTTAGGCGTTGACATCAAAGGCAAGAGCGCCAACAAAAGGCAGAGCCAGCGCAGGGCGAGTGTGTTTCTTCTCATCGATCATTATTCAACAGTGACAGGAGCAGCGAGTGACGAGTGACAGGTGACAAGTGACAGGAGGAAGACAGGTCTTGCTTGTCACCTGTCACTCGTCACTGTTTATATCTGTCACCCGTTACTCGTCATTCGTCACTTTCCTATTTGGGCCGGCCCGGCAGAAAGTAGAATCGCACGACCAGTAGCCCGGCCAGCGCGGCGACCTCCAGCAGCAGTTCGGTCGCGGAGTTTTCGGGATTAACCATCTTGCGCGCGATGACGAAGATGATGACTTCGACCGCCGAACTGGTCCGGTGAAACAGCAGCAGCAGGCCCAACTCGGCGGCGATGGCGATCAGCAGGATGCTCTGAATAAATTCAGACAGCACCTTGTAATCTTCAAACGAAATAAAGAACTTCGGAACGTCATGCCGCAGCAGGTTGAAGGTGGCGACGACGGCGACGACCAGAATCAACGCGCCGAGCAGCGAGAGAAAGATGTGGATCGCGTCGCCGACGTAGCGATTGAGAAAGCGCTCGACGAAAGTTCCTTCGCCGCCGCTGTCGTCGCCCTCCTTCCTGTTGTCGTCCACTGGCATCACTCGTATCAGCCCGTCGTTTCTTCGAGAAACCCGCCATCGAAGGGATGCGGCAATAATTCGCTCATCTGGTACGTCGCGGCGTCGCCGCGCAGGTTGGCGAGCAACACGGGGATGTCGCCGCAGAACTCCCAGATGATCTGCCGGCACGCGCCGCAGGGCGGCGTCAGCCTGCCGGTGTCGGCGACGACGGCGAGTCGCGTGAACTGCCGCGACCCTTCGGATAGCGCCTTCCAGATCGCCACGCGCTCGGCGCACATCGTCCCGCCGTAAGTCGCGCTCTCGACGTTGCAGCCTGAGAAGACGCGCCCGTCCTCCGCTTCGAGCGCCGCCCCGACCAGAAAGTTTGAGTAACGCGCCAAAGCGTTTTCACGCGCACGCGCCGCCGCCCCGACGATGTCCGGTGTCACTTCTAAACTCACCCGCGGCTCCCCCTTTACTGTGTACCCTGCGCGGCGGCGCGGCGCGCGCTTTCGGCGGTCAACCGCTCGCGAATCTTCCCACTCAGCAGATCGATGCTCACCATATTGTGGCCGCCCTCTGGGATGATCACGTCGGCGAGGCGCTTCGACGGCTCGACGAACTGCTGGTGCATCGGTCGCACGGTGCCGAGATACTGTTCGATGACCGACTCGACCGTGCGGCCGCGCTCGGCCACGTCGCGCCGCAGCCGGCGGATGAAGCGGATGTCGTCCGGCGTGTCCACAAAAACCTTGATGTCCATTTCGGCCAGCAGACGCGGCTCGCCAAAGATCAGAATGCCCTCGATGATCGTGATCGGTTTAGGCTCCATCCGTCGCGTCTCTTTGAGGCGGACGTGGTGCTTGAAATCGTAGAGCGGCAGGTTCACCGCCCGGCACGCTTTTAGCGCGCGCAGATGCTCTACCATCAGATCGTTGTCGAGCGCGTCCGGGTGGTCGAAGTTGACTTTCTGCCGGTAGTCGAGCGGCATCTGGTCGAGATCGCGGTAATAAGAGTCCTGCTGTAAGAACGCGACCTCGCCCTCGCTCACCGCCTCAAGGATGCGGTTCGCGACGGTCGTCTTGCCCGAGCCTGTGCCGCCGCAGATGCCGATGATCATAAACCAGTAGTCAGTAGTCAGTAGTCAGTAGGAAAGCATCTGTCTTGATGTTGGCTACTGGCTACTGGCTACTATTTTAGGAATTATTCGCCGCAGCAGTCCCGTAAACGTTTCGCGCACGCGCTCGCCGGTTTCCATCACTTCGGCGTGATCGATGGGGGCGCCCTGCACGCCGGCCGCCATGTTGGTGATGCAGGAGATGCCCAAGACCTTCACGCCCATGTGCCGCGCGACGATGGCTTCGGGGACGGTGCTCATCCCGACGGCGTCGGCCCCGAGCGCGCGCAGCATATGAATCTCGGCGGGCGTCTCGTAACTCGGGCCGGTCAGCGCCCCGTAGACGCCGCGGTGCAGTTCGACGCCCATCTCCTGCGCCTCTTTCGATGCAATCTCCCGAGCGGCGTGGTCGTACACCTCCGTCATATCGGGAAAGCGCGAACCGAAGCGCGCGTCGTTCGGGCCGCGCAACGGGTTGACGCCCATCAGGTTCAAGTGATCTGTAATCAGCATCAGCGACCCTTGCGTCAACGAATGGTTCAACCCGCCTGCGGCGTTCGTCAGGAAGAGGGACTTGATGCCGTACACGCCGAGCACGCGCACCGGGAACGTCACCGCCTCGATGTCGTAACCTTCGTAGTAATGAAAGCGCCCCTGCATCGCGACGACCGGCACGCCTTCACATTTGCCGAGGACCAGACGACCCGCGTGGCCCTCGACGGTCGAACGAGCGAAGCCGGGAAGTTCCTCATAAGGAATCGCGACAGAGTCTTCCAACTCGTCCGCGAAAGCGCCCAGCCCGCTGCCCAACACGAGCGCAACGCGCGCCTCTTCCGTCCAGCGCGAGCGCAAGGTGCGCGCCGCGTGTTCCGCGCGCTCGTACAACGTGGTGATTTGTGGTTCTTCGGTCATGGGCAAAAAGTAATCAGCATTCAGCTATCAGCTTTCAGCAAATTCAAGTGCAAGAACTGGGTCGGAGTATGAAGGCAGTTTATCAGGTTTTGGTTCGGCTGACCGCTGGCGCTGACGGCTGACCGCCGTTTACTTCTCTTTCTGATACGGCAGCCCGAGGGCGCGCGGGGCGCGGGCGCGGCCGATGAAGCCGGCGAGCACGACAATGGTCAGCACATAGGGGATGATCTGGATGAATTGGACCGGGATGCGCGCCACGCCCTGCATCTGGATCGACACGGCCTCGGCGAACCCGAATAGCAGGCACGCGAGCATCGTCTGCACCGGCCGCCACTTGCCAAAGATCAAGGCCGCCAACGCGATGAAGCCGCGCCCGGCGGACATATTGCGCGTGAACAGTGACGACTGGCCGATCGATAGATACGCCCCACCGACGGCCGCCAGCGCGCCGCTCAACAGCACGCCGCCGTAGCGCACCCGCCAGACGTTGACGCCCGCGGCATCGGCCGCCTCCGGATTCTCGCCCACCGCGCGCAAGCGCAGGCCGAACGGCGTCCGGTAGAGCACGTACCACGTCAGGGGGACCAACGCGAACGCGATCACGATCGGCGCGACGGGCAACAGATCGTTTTTTGGAATCTGCGGCGTCGCGCCCGTCGAGGCGAACAGCGCGCCGCCCACCAGCGCTGGCACGCCGAGAAACAAGATGTTGATCGCTGTCCCACTGACCACTTGATCGGCCTTGAACTTGATGCAGGCCACGGCATGAATCGACGCCACAAGGACGCCCGCCGCGACACCCGCCGCGAGGCCGATCCACGGGCTGCCGGTGTAATGCGTGACCGCGGCGGCCGTGAACGCGCCCGCCAGCATCAACCCTTCGAGCGCGATATTGATAATGCCCGCGCGCTCCGAATAGAGCCCGCCAAGCGCCGCCAGCAGCAGCGGCGTCGCCGTCCGCACCGTCGAGTAGAGGAAGATCAATGCAAGGCCGAAAAAGTCGGACATAAGCAGTAGCCAGTAGCCAGTAGCCAGTAGCCAGTAGGAAAGCATGTGTCTTGATGCTGGCTACTGGCTACTGGCTACTGGCTACTTTTTTCAGAGTTTTGATCGTTTCAGCAGACTAAACCTGCCCCATTGGAGTTGCGAGCCGATGGCGACGAAGATGATCACGGTCGCCTGCAAGACGAGGACGATGTCTTTCGAGACGCGGTCGGTGAAGATGTCAACGAACAGCCCGCCGCGCAGCAACGCGCCGAAGAGCAGCGCGGCGAGCAGCACGCCGACCGGGTGGTTGCGCCCCAGCAGCGCGACCGCGATTCCCGTAAAGCCATAGCCGCTGGAAAACCCGTCATAATAACGGTAGCGGTAGCCGAGCACCTCGTTGACGGCGACCATCCCGGCGAGCCCGCCCGAGACGGCCATCGCCAGCACGATCTGTTTGCCCGTTGAGATGCCGCCGTACTCGGCCGCCGCGGGGCTTGCGCCCGTCGCCCGAATCTCATAGCCCCATTTGGTCCGCCATAGGAAGACGTACACCAGCACGCACGCAACGAGCGCGAGGATGAAGGCGATATTGAGCGGGATGCGCTCGGGCAGGCCCGGAATAAACGTGCCGAGGCGCGGGATGTGCGCGCTCTCGCTGATGGGGACGGTTTGCAGGATCGGATCGCCCTGCGCCTTGTAGTGATACTGCGTGAAGTAGCTGACCAGCGCGGCGGCGATGAAGTTCAACATGATCGTGTTGATGACTTCGTGCGAGCCGAACTTCGCCTTCAGCACGCCCGGAATCGCGCCCCACGCCGCCCCGCTCAAGCCGGCGGCGAGGAACGCTAAGGGGACCAGCGCGACCGCCGGCAGGTTCACCACCGATCGCCCTTCCACGCCGCCGAATGTGATCCCGACCCACGCCGTCACGAACGCCGCCACAATCAACTGCCCCTCCGCGCCGATGTTCAGCAGTCCGCAGCGGAACGCCACCGACACCGCCAGCCCCGTGAAGATAAGCGGCGTCGCGTAAAAGAGCGTGTACCCGATGCCGTCCGGCCACGACAGCGCACTGCCGATCAGCAGTTCATATGTCAGAACCGGATCGTCCCCAATGAGCAGCACCACGACCGCGCCGACGGCGAACGCCGCGACGACGGCGATGAGTGGGAAGATCAATTCATTGATAAGTTTCATTCCGCTTCTGTTTTTTGCTGATGTGTTGCATCTGCCATTCTGTTCTCGATACCAGACCTTTCATCTGCGCTTGCGTGACGGCAAAGTGTGGGTCGAATGGGACGGCGCTGAACCAAGCATCACTCAAGAGTTATTGGACGCGGGCATCCCCAAAACAGGACATCGTGCTGGCCTTTTATCGCCCCGAAAGACGCACGCTAACCGAGTTCGCTGTAGCCTGAACCTAAAGCAGTTTGACGAATCCCGCCTGCTCAAAGTGCCGGTCGGCGGTAAAGGCTTCGGTCAGGCCGCGCTCTTGCATTAGGACAAAGCTGATGCAGTCAACCAGCCCCCAATTTTTGTCAGGCCGCGCGGCGTAGAGTTGCCAACCAGCCTCGTGGAGTTCCGCGCTCAGAGAAACGACAGTGACATGTACCGATGTTGCCAACCGCTCTTTCCAACTCACCGCATGGTGACGTAACCGGACTGGCGAGAGACCATTGCCAACCTCCAGCAGGAGGCCGTCGTGCGTCACGACATCCCAGCCTGCCGCGAAACGCTCACCATAAGTTTTCGTCGCCGTCACGTGCAGCGCATCTGCCCGATTAAGCAGCGCCAGCCATCCTGACGTATCTACGAAAAGCTGTTTCATCTGAAAGGCGCTCGACTGCCGGTTGGCTGTTACGACTCTGGCTCTGTATCACTCTGCTTGGGCAAGCCGTAAAGGTAATAATCAATGTTGGTCGCCAGATCGGGTATCTCCATGTCAACCGCGATGTCTGAAAAATCCGCAGCCGGATCGTCCCCGCGGTTGTCGGCACTCGTCACAGTAGGCTGCACGCGCTCGCCTTCCTCTAAATTTATCGGTCTGAGTGGACGAAAGACGCCGTTTTCAAAGATAGCTTCAACTGCTTCGCTCACGACTGCCCCTCCCACCAAATTTCAAGCTGAGGAACACA
>JBOGOY010000162.1:2554-7327 GCA_050748185.1 Pyrinomonadaceae bacterium | reverse complement strand
GCACAGCTAAGGCTTAAGCACGATGTCTGCGATCTGGGCCGTGAGGGAACCTAATTCCGCGAGTTGGCCTTCCATGTTCGTCAACAGGACGAGCGCGAAGCGTTCTTTCGGCCGCAGATAGAGGTTGGTGGTGACGCCCTGTTGCATCCCGTTGTGCCAGATCGCGCCTTGCCGCCTGCCTCCGTCCCCCCCCGCGGCTTCAGTCCCGATAATCCACCCGAGGCCGTAGCAGGTCTCCCTGCCGTCGCAACTTTTTGGCGGCTTGGACATCAGCGCGAAAGTCTCCGGCCTGACCAGTTTGCCGGTCTGCAAGGCGATCGCAAATTTCGCCAAGTCTTCGGCCGGGGCGATCAGTCCGCCGCCGGGAACTTTGTAGCTGGTGTCTGCCAGATCGGCGTTACGCAGGCCGCCCGTGGCGGACTTGGCGTAGCCGCGGGCGCGGTGGGGGATGATGTCCGCGACGCAGTCGTCGCGCGTGTGAGTCATGCCGGCGGGCTGAAAGACATGCTCACGGGCGTAATCCGTGAACTTCATCCCCGAGGCCCCCTCGACGATCGCGCCGAGCAGTGTGTAGCCGTGGGTCGTGTAGGTGTAGCGTGCGCCCGGCTCGTGCAGCAGCGGGTCGTCTTTGAAGATGGCGAGCGCGTCCGAGAGGCTCTGGTAGTGGCGCGTGCTGTGAAATTCGTCGCCCTTGTAATTGCGGATGCCGCTCGTGTGAGCGAGCAGTTGGCGAGTGGTGACGGGCCACTGCTTAGGCGGGAATGAGGGCACGTATTTCTGTACCGGCGCGTCCAGATCGAGCTTGCCCTGCTCGGCCAGTTGCATCACCGCGACCGCCGTGAGCGGCTTCGAGACGGAGGCCAGCCGGTAAGCGGTCGAGGGGCCGGCCGGGACGCTGTTCTCCACGTCGGCCACTCCATAGCCGCGCTGCCAGCGGAGGCGGTTCTCGGTGACAACGGCAATCGAAAATCCCGGCGCTCCCGTCCGCGACATCAGTGCCTTGATCGCCCTCTCGATCCGCGCGACCTTCTCGGCGGGCAGGCGGCTGTCAACGGATTGGGCCGTGGCGGCGGCCGGCGCGACGGCGATGAGACCGAGCAGTAAGGTGACGCAGACGAGCCTGCGCGCGGCCGGCTTCGATTTAGGCAAATTTCTCAACTCCACACCAACGACAGAAGATGCCGCGCGCGGCCGGCGCTGTGGCGGCGAATGCGGCAGGAAAGGGGGCTCTCCGGCACGTTGCTTTCCCCACGAGAGAAGGCGCACGAACCCGACCACTAACGCGAGATTCGGGAGGGAAGCGCATCACGCAGGCTGAAAAAATCTACCGCGTTTTGCCAATACGCGCAGCCCGTCCGCGTCGTCGCCTCATTCGTGACTCACAGGTAAGCCTCGTCGGCGTAACACCACGCCCATTCTTCGCCGCGTTCGAGAGATTTAATAATGGGGTGGCCGGTCGCCGGATAGTGCTTCGAGGCGTGTCTGTTCTTCGACGAGTCGCAGCAGCCGACGTGCCCGCACGTCATGCAGAGTCGCAAATGCACCCACGTGTCGCCGGTTCGCAGACACTCCTCGCAACCGCGGGCGCTCGGATACACGGGCCGCAGCCGGTCGAGATGCGAGCAGGAGGAAGAGGAGGAGGACTGGGCATCGCCGTCGAGTTTCAATTCCACCACCTGTTCGGTATCAACGCCCGGCCCCGCGCCGCTCTCCGCGGCAGGTTCGGGCGCTTCAGCTACGCCGACTTCTCCGGCCACTTCAGGGCGGAAGAGCGGGGCGCTCTCGGTGAAGGCCGAGGCGTCGCCGGAGAGCACAAGTTCGTCGCCGGGCTGCAACCTGAGGTTGGGGGCCGAGGCGTCGAGGCGGGTCGTCGTGCCCCTGCGGACGGCGCGCAGCGTGATGCCGTATCGCTCAGCAAGGGTTAATTCGGAAAGAGGCCGGGACGTGATGCGGCTCCCGGCGCGCACGGTGACGGTGCGCGTGTCAAAGCAGTCTTCGGGAATCTCGCATTGCACCACGGGCCGCTCGTCTTGACCGGAGTCGCGTTGGAGCAACGCCGCGTAGCCGCCGCGCCGCATGGTCTCCTCGTGCGCTTCGATCTCCTCGGGCGGGATGCGGTAATCGCGCAGCACGTCGGCGAAGAGTTGGACGACGGACTCTAACTCCTCCGCAATTACCTGATCGGCGCCGGCCTCGGTGAGCGATTCGATCTCGGCGATGTACCGCGTCCGCACCACGACGCGCATTGTCGGGTTTAACGTCCGGGCGACTGCCGCGACGCGCTGCGCCGTGGCCGGGTCGTCGTCGGCGACGACCAACATCTTGGCGCGTTCGACGCCCGCCAGTTGGAGGGTGCGCTGCTTACTCGCGTCGCCCCTGAGCACGGGCAACCCTTCGGCTTCGGCCTCGTTGGCTCCCGTCGGGCTGAGGGTGGTGATGAAGAATGGAATCCGCGAACCATTCAGCACGCGCACGAGGCGGCGCGCCGCCTCACCGTAGCCCGCCACGATGACGTGATCTTCCAATTGCGGCAGGTGCTCCGTGGGCGGCGCGGCTTCTACCTTCGCCGCCTCTCGATCAGCGGTACGAGATTCCACGCGGCGCGCGAGCCGCGCCCCGAACTGCGTCAAAAACGGTGTCAGGATCATCAGGACCACGGTCGTCGCGATGAAGGTCTGCGAGCCGGCCGCCGCCATGCCGGCCGGGAACAGTCCGACTTCGCGCCCGGCGCGCTCTAGCACGAACGAGAATTCCCCAACCTGCGCCAGCATCAGCGCTGAGGCCGCCGCCACGGGCAGTTTGTAACCGAGGGCGAGCACGCTGACGCCGGTGGTGACGACTTTTACCACGAGCACCGCGGCGATGGCGGCGAGCACCAGCGGCAAGTTCCGCGCGAGGAATCGAACATCGAGGAGCATCCCCACCGAAACGAAAAAGACGGCGCTAAAGAGGATTTGCAGGGGCATCGTCTCGCCGAGAGCGTGCTCGCTAAAGCGGCTCTCGCTGACGAGCAGCCCCGCCAGAAACGCGCCGAGCGAGAGGCTCACGCCGGCGAGGCTCGTCAGGTAGGCGGTGCCGAAGCAGATGGCGATCACCGACAGCAGGAACAATTCGGGCGAACAGGTGAGGGCCACCATTTCAAGCACTTTGGGCATCAGGCGGCGCGCGAACAACAGCACCGACACGATGATCGCGAGCGCTTTGCCGAGCGCCCACACGATGCCCAGCGCCGACCCGCCGGAGCCGCTGAGGACAGGGACCAACAGCACCATCACGATGATCGCCAAGTCTTGAAAGATCAGCAGCCCCAAACCGACTTGCCCGTGCGGCGTGTTCGTCTCGCCGCGGTCGCCCAGCAACTTGAGGACGATCGCGGTCGAACTGAGCGCGACGAGAAAGCCCGTGAACAGCCCGGCGCGCAAGGGGACGCCGAACGCGGCCAAGAGCGCGGTCGTCGCAAGAGTCGCCAGCGCCACTTGCAGCCCGCCGCCACCGAAAATCAGCCGCTTGATGCGGGCGAGCTTTTCGAGACTGAACTCGATGCCGATCGTGAAGAGCAGCAGGATGACGCCGACCTCGGCCGCCGAGTTGACCAACTCCTGATCGCGCACGAGGCCGAGAGCGTGAGGCCCGATCAGCACCCCGGCCAACAAAAATCCGACGATGGGGACCAGTTTCAAGCGGAAGGTGACGTAGGCGACCACGGCCCCGGCGACGATGAGCGCGACGGCTTCGGTCAGGAATGGCGGGACGCCTCCGGCTGCTAAAAAGTAGTTCATGAGCTTGGGTCTTCAAGAGTGACAAGTGAACAGTGACAGGTGACAGGTACAAGCAGTGACGAGTGACAAGTGACGAGTGACAAGTGACAAGTGACAGGTGACAAGAAAGAACAGTCTGTCACTTGTCACTCGTCACCCGTCACTTTTGAGTTCGGTCGCCTTGTCGATTTTCTCCCGCGCCTCCTGCCGCTCAGCCGCGTCGGGCTGTAATTCTTCCTGCTGACTTTCGGCGTCCGGTTCGTGGTTGAGGGCGATGAAGACCGGAAAGTGATCGGAGCCGAAAGAAGGCAGCCGCCGAAAGTCGAGTAGCCGGAAATGATTCGAGTGGAAAAAGTGGTCCAGCGGAAATCTGATGAAGGGGTAGGTCGCGTGGAAGGTGTTGTAGAAGCCGCGGCCGATGCGCGGGTCCAGCAGGCCGCTGATGTCCTGAAATAAATAGTTGGTCCGCGACCACGCCACGTCGTTCAAATCGCCCAGCACGATGACCGGCGCTTTCCGGCCCTTAATGTCTTTTCCGACGAGGAGAATCTCGGCGTCGCGCTCGGTGGATTTCTCGTCCTCGGTGGGGAACGGCGGCCGCGGGTGCAGGCAGTGCAGTTCGATCTCCTGCCCCGAACGGAGCCGGGCGAGCGCGTGGATGGAAGGGATGTCGTCTTGTATGAGAAATTTGACTTTCGGGTTGACGAGTTCAAGCCTTGAATAAAGAAGCATTCCGTAAGTGTTGTCCTGCGGTTGGCGGACGACGTGCGGGTGCGTCTGCTCGAACTCACGCAACTGTTCCTGCCACCACCCGTCGGTTTCGACCGCCAGAATAATGTCGGGGTCGTTCTCACGAATGATCTCACGCAGACGCGCCCCGTTACGGTTACTCATCAACACGTTTGCGAAGAGCAGCCGGACGCTGGATTCGCCGGCGGGCCGCGTGCTCTGCTGTACCTGCCGGCGGGACAGGAACGTATACGGGAACATCATGTAACACTGATAGACGAGGCAC
>JBOGOY010000162.1:0-2544 GCA_050748185.1 Pyrinomonadaceae bacterium | reverse complement strand
CGGTGACACCGGAAAACCCTCTCAGCAGCAAGTGCGCGATTAAAGTGGCAACGATGATGACGACGATTTGAGCGCGCGGGAAATCGAAAATTCTCACCCACCATGCGTCCTTTCGGGACAGCGGAAGGACGGTGGCGATCACCATCAGCGAGCCGACCACGAGCAGCACAACTCTCATACATTCTCAACCGTGACAAGTGACGAGTGACGAGCAAAAGCAGTAAACCGCGCAGGTGCGATGAGCCGATGGAGCTTTTCTCTCTCGGCGCTTGCGGCCTCACACTCAGTTCAGTATTGCGCCACAGCCGGAGCATCCTGTCATCTGTCACCGTTCACCTGTCAGGTCTGAGGACATTGCCTCGGCACGCTCTGGTCCTACGCCGTGAACCGCACTCTTTACTGTCGTCCTAAATGTTCCGAGCAGTGGCGATGCTCACTCAGTCCCCTGTGACTTCCCTTTTGCCGGATTGCAGATGCACTTTGATCGCCTCACGGCCGAGGTCGTCGAGGCAACTGGCGACGAGGGCGGTCCAGCCGGTCTGGTGGCTCGCGCCGACGCCGCGGCCGGTGTCGCCGTCGAAGTATTCGTGGAAGAGAATCAGTTCGCGCCAGTGCTGGTCCGCGGCGAAGAAGCGCTCGTCGCGGCCTTGCCATGCGGCCCGGCCGTGGGCGTCCGGGAGGAAGATGCCGGCGAGCCTCTGGCGCAACTCGTCGGCCACCTCGGCCAGATTCATCCAGCGGCCCGAGCCCGTGGGACATTCGACGCGCAAGTTGTCTTCGTAAAAATGGTAGTAGCGTTCGAGCGCCTCGATGAGTAGGTAGTTGACGGGGAACCAGACGGGGCCGCGCCAGTTCGAGTTGCCGCCAAAGGACGAAGTCGTCGAATCGCCCGGCGTGTACTTGACTTCGTAGGTCGTGCCATTGACATGGAGCGCGAAGGGGCGCTCGGCGTGCGCGCGCGAGAGCGAGCGGACGCCGTAGGGCGAGAGGAACTCTTGTGTGTCGAGCACGTAGCGCAGCACCCGTTCGAGCCGGTCGCGCGAGGGGATGGCGAGCAGCCGGTGGCTATGCGACTGCTCGGCGAGCGAGCCTTCCATGTAGGTGATGTGGCGCGCGAGGTCTTGCCGGTTTTCCAGAAACCAGTGCATCCGCTTGGCGAAACCGGGCAGCCGCGCGATCACGTCCTCTTCCAGATTCTCGACGGCGAACAGCGGGATGATTCCGACCATCGAGCGCACGCGCAGCGGAATCTCCCGCCCTTCAACCTTGATCTCGTCGTAATAGAACCCGTCCTGCTCGTCCCACAAGCCCTCTTGGCCGAGCGCGTTCATCGCGTCCACGATGCCGACGAAGTGCTCGAAGAACTTCGAGGCCACGTCTTCATACTCGGGCTCCTCGCCCGCCAACTCCAGCGCCATCGAGAGCATCGTGCCGCAGTAAAAGGCCATCCACGCCGTACCGTCGGCCTGTTCGAGCGTGCCGCCGGTTGGCAGCGGCCGCGAGCGGTCGAAGATACCGATGTTGTCGAGGCCGAGGAAGCCGCCCGAGAAGAGGTGTTTGCCCTCCACGTCCTTGCGATTCACCCACCATGTAAAGTTGATCAGCAGCTTCTGAAAGACGCGCTCCAGAAACAGACGGTCGCGGCGGCCGTGCTCGTCGGTCGTCATTTTGTAGACGCGCCAGCAGGCCCATGCGTGGACCGGCGGGTTGGTGTCGGAAAAGGCGAATTCGTAGGCCGGAAGCTGGCCGTTCGGGTGCGTGTACCACTCGCGCAGCAGCAAGATGAGTTGGCGTTTGGCGAAGTCGGGATCGACGGTGGCAAACGCGATCATGTGGAACGCCAAGTCCCACGCCGCGAACCACGGGTACTCCCACTTGTCTGGCATCGAGATGATGTCGCGCGCGTGCAGTTGACGCCAGTCGTCGTTGCGCCCGTTGAAGCGCTCGCGCGGCGGGGGCGGCATCGCCGGGTCACCCATGAGCCACTCGTACACGATGTAGTTGTAGAACTGCTTGGACCAGAGGAGGCCGGCGTAGGCCTGCCGCATCACGCGCCGCTCCGCGGACGCCAGACCCGCGGGCGTGATTGTGTCGTAGAACTCTTCCGACTCGCGTCGTCTTTGAACGAAGACCTCATCGAAGGTGTGGCCGAAGACGTAGGTCGGCGCCTCATTCTCGTGGTAGAGGCGCAGCCGGACGCAAGTCTCACCCCCGGCCGGCACGTCGAGCCGGTAGTGCGCGGCGGCCTTCGTCCCATAGCGGGCGGGGTTGACCGCCTCGCTCCGCCCCCGCACGACGTACTCGTGGAATGCGTCTTTGACGTAAGGGGTCGGATTCGGCGCGCCATAGAGCCGCTCGGCGTTGGTCTCGTTCTCGGTAAAAAGAAACTCGGGCGACGCGCCCTTGCCGCCGAGCGGTTCGGCCTCGAAGTGGAAGACGCCGAGCGAAGCGTGCTCGGCGATGAGCGTGCCGCCGGCGAAGTGTGCGATGCGCGGGCGGGGCCAGTAGCCCTCGCCGGTGCGGCCCCAGACCCAAGTGTTACGG
>JBOGOY010000161.1:0-7356 GCA_050748185.1 Pyrinomonadaceae bacterium | reverse complement strand
CTACATCACGGGCAGGCGCGGAGCGGCGAAAATGATTGGCCCACTCCCCAGCTTGAAGCCTCATGAAGCGTCACGGCAAGCTCTGGCCGCAAGTAGTTGACTTCGCTAATCTCACCGCCGCCCGCCAAGCCCAACGCGGCAAGCGCTTCCGCGAAAACGTGCTGGCTTTCAACTTCAGGTAGTGGCCCAATTGAGGGAGACGGAACGGAAGATGAGCCGCAGCTTGACGCGGATCAACGCAGAGCAGAAGGGGTCTATCATCCGCGTTCATCCGCGTTCATCCGCGGCCCATCTCCCCTCTTTGACTCACTACTCGAAAATTAAGCGAGGTTGGGTAGCTTGGTCGCTCACAAGAGCGAACAGTTGTCCGGCCTCATCCGTATCTTTAAAACCTAAAACCGATTCCGGCACTGAATTGAAAGTTGTGCCTCGTCACGGACGGCGACGTGAAGGGGACGAGGGTCACGTCGCCGGTCGGCGTGAAGACCCGGGCGTTGGTGGTGCGCTCGCCGTAGTGGATGAGGGTGTCGCCGAAGTCGAAGCGCGTGACGATGCGGCGCGTCGGGTAAAACTCCAGCACCCCGCCGATATCGGTCGCAAATTCGGTGCGCGAGCGAAACTGGGGCACGAAAAACGGGAAGTCCGGCGGCGAGGGACCAATGTCGCTGAATCCTGCAAACGTGCGCCCGAAGCGGACGAAGCCGGGGCGCGCCTTGGCGAAGACGCCGAACTTCTCGAACCGCTTGCCGGTCTTGACGCCGAAGAATCCGGTCGTCGCGCGCCCGCCGCTCAGGCCTCCGAACCTGTGATCGTCGCTGGGGTAAAAATCAACCTGCGCCTCGACCGCGAAGTATTGGTTGACGTTGAAGGTGAGCCGGCCGCCGACGCCCGGCTCGGTGTGGTTGGACGGTTCACTGATGGTCAGAGAAGAGAATTGCACGCCCACTTCAAAGCGCGGCACTTCTTCCGTCTGGGCCTGAACCCGCTGTTGGAAGGCGAAAAAGACGCACAGGGCTGCTAAGGCCGACAGCAGCCGGGCCTGTTTGTTCATATGCTACCTCTGGATGGTTAAGTTAAGTTTGGGTGGTAGCTCAAACAGAGGAAACCAAGAGCAGTCGCGAATGCACGCGGATCAGATGATTAATGGTTTTCATCCGCCTCTCATCCGCGGCTCATCTTCCCTGTTTGACACACTACCAAGTTTGGGGAGTTTTTAAGTGCCCTCAGTTCTTCGGCAGCAACGCTTCGACGCTGGCCGCGCCGCCGACGCGGACGCGCAGGCGCTCTGTCGCGGCGGGCGTGGGACGCTTTTCGGGCACCGGCGGGCTGCCGAACCCGCGATCGACTGAACGCCCCGTGAGGGCGCCGACCGGGTCGCGCAGCGCGCGTGCGACTTTCGATTCTTCGTCGGGTGTGACGGCGGGCGGGGCGTAAGCGTCGCCGTAAGCCGGGTCGTGCAGCACCCACAGATTCCAAGTGCCGCCGCTGCCGACCACCGGCTCCGCCGAAACCCACTCGTAGCGCACGCCCTCCCACTCGAAGGCGATCGTGTTGTTCTCGATGACGCCGATCTTGCGGAAGTCGTAGCGCTCTTGGGGGACCAGTGAGAAGATAAAGCGACCGCGCCCCGGCAGGTACAGCCAGACGAGCGAGCCCGAGCAGCCGCGCCGCGCGCCCGCCGTCCGCAGCACCTCGCCGTCAACTCTAATCTGGTAATTCCTGACTGCCATTTCGACGTTGACGACCGAGAAGTCGCGCGCCCGTGTTGGTGGTCCCGCCGGGGCGGACGGGCGCGGCCTCTCCGCGGAGAGCTTGACGTAGTCCACGACCTTGACGCCGAGACGCTCGTTGACCAACAGATCGAGCGCGAAGGATTCGCCATCGGCGACGATCTGATCGCTGGTCGAGCCGGTCAGGGTGGCGACGTTGAGGGGAGATAGCGGGGCACGCGCGGCGTTGCTGCCGGCGCGCAGCTTCGCTTCGACTTCGGCGGCGAGCGGCCGTGCCGTGACCCGAAATTTCCGGCCGCCGTCGAGTGGCTCAACCGTCAGGTCGTAGCCGAAAGCGAAATTGCCTTTCCCGTCAACCAGCAGCCGATGAACCGTGTTGCCGGCTCCGACTAATCCCTGTTCGGAGAGTTGCAGACTGACCGCCGACTGACTCGCCCCGGCGTCGCCGCTCGGGTTGAGCGAAGTGGTTTTCAGACGAAATGCGACGAACCCGCCCTGTGGCAGCGAGACGACGAGCGGTTGCGACGTGGTGACCCCTTGCGCGCGGGCGGTTGCGGCGGGCACGACAAGCAAAGCCCACAGGACGACGCCGCGAATCAGACTTCTGACAAAAGCTTTAGCCACAGAGGGCACAGAGATCACAGAGTCAGAAGAACTGTAACAACGCTTGATTACGCTCTGTGATCTCTGTGCCCTCTGTGGCAAAAATCCTCTCACAACGGACTTTCGCCAGAGGTCTATTAAACACGCCTTCATCATTTTGGCTCCTTCACGATCCGCAACTTCGCATCCGCAGCGGGCCGAAATCCTTCGAGGCTGGCGCGCGCGCCGGTCGTCTTATTACCATCCCCCGTGCCGATGTTGGCGGCGGGCGCGCGTTCGGCCAGTTGGGGGGCGCGCCGTTTGGTCCCCACCGCGGGGGCTTGAAGCGGGCGCGGCTGCCGGGCGTGGATGTAGCGCGTGACGACGCGCTCGCGCACCACTTCGCGCTCGACGGGGACTTCGATGATTCTGGTTTCCACCGTCGCCGGGGGACCAGCAGGCGGCAACCTCGGGGGCGTCTGTGTCCGTGCCGCGCGACCGGCGAACAACGCGACGGCCAAGATTATAGTGGCGGCCAGAGCGGCAACCGCCGGGGCCGGGACCGCGATCTTAGTCGCCCAGAATCTTCCGAGCGGCGAGGCGTGCGGCGCGCTCTGACGCAGCGCGGCCCACGGCTGCTCGGCCTGCCGGAAGGGCGGGGCGCTCATTTCCGGCATGGTGAAGTGTGTCAACGCCCGCGACGCGAAGCGCAATTGATCGTATTCGACGCGGCAGCGCGGGCACGCGCCGAGGTGTCTCTCGACTGCGGCCCGGTCGTCTGCGGCCAACTCGCCGTCGAGATAGGCCGAGAGGTCGCGGCCGGGGCCGCGGCAGGGCAATTTCGCCCGCCACTCAAAAAGCTTTCGCGGCATCTTCAAATCTTTCCTTTCAAACTCTCCAGCTTGCGCGCCAGCAGTTTGCGCGCGCGGCTTAAGCCCGACGCGACGGTCCCGGTCGAGCACTCAAGGCGCTCGGCGATCTCTTCGTAGCTCCAGCCTTCGATTTCCTTCAGGACGAGCAGCACGCGCATCTCCGGCTTGAGGGTGAGTAGCGCGCGGCGCACCTGCTCCTGTACCTGTCGCCGCGCCAACGCATCCTCGATCTGCCCCGTCGGGCCGGCGACCGAGGCGAGGCGCGAACCGCTCCCGTCGTCCGTGTCGGAAACCGTGTCGCGGTATTTGCGCTCGCGTCGGCAATGGTTGAGACAATGGTTGACGGCAAGCCGATAAAACCACGTTCTGAAGCCGGCGTGCCCGCGATAGCTCGCGAGCCGCTCGTAGGCGCGCAGAAAAATTTCCTGCGCCATGTCGTCGGCCTGCTCGCGCCGGCCGGTCATTCCGTAGGCGAGCGCGAACGTCCGGGCGTAGTAGCGCCGGTAAAGGAGCGCGAACGCGGCCCGGTCGCCCGCGACGGCGCGCGCGACCAGACGCTCGTCTTCGCCTTCCGTCTCTTCGTAATCAACGGCTTCGGCCGCTTGGGTCAGCACATACATTTAGACATCTCGACCGCTCGCTTTATTCCAAAATATTTCCGACCACGCGCAACTCGCGACCGGCCTGAACCGACCCCGGCTCTCACCTCTGAATAGATCGCGCGCTATGTTCAAGGTGTCGTGTCACCGTGTTATCTTGATTTTCTCTTAAGAGCAAGGAAAGGAGGCCCGGGCCGTAGCAACGAAAAAAGCTGCTTCCAAAAAAAGCGGAGCCAAGCCGGCGCAACGGACCCAGCGTAATCCCGAGGGCAGGTCGAGAGTTGGGGAGGGGAATGGCTCACCTTCATCCAACGGCCGTTCCGAGGCTCAGGCGCGATCAGTTCGGCGCAAGCGCAACCCTGCTTCTCCCCCAGAAGAGAGTGAAGAAGCGCGGCGTGCGAGGGAGTTGACGCTGATAGCTTGGGAACACATCTATGCCAAAAGGGATCGGTTTGGGAAGGTGAAGTAGTTGAATGCCGAAAGTCACCTTCGACACTTCCGTGTTCATCACATACAAACCGGCGGTACTGCCCGCCGGTTTTCTTATGTCCGCGGTCGTGATTCAGGAATTAACCTCCGGGGCGCTCGACAAGTCAGACGTGCAACGGCTGGAGGCTATGTGGCGCGCCCATGAGAAAGCGAACACGCTGCTGGTTCCGACCGGCGAAGACTGGGGTGGCTAGCCGGTAAAGTGCTCAACGCCCTGCTGCGCGGCCTGAAGTCGCAAGCCGGCGGGTTAACGCCGCGCGTCTCGAAGATGGAACAGCAGCGCATCCTTCGCGACGTATTGATCGCACGCCGCGCCGCGCCGGGGCCACGTTGGTGACCGACAATCTCAAAGATTTTCAGAAGATCAAAAAATTCTGTCGCGTTCGGCCAGTGTCGGGCGCGCAATACTTTCGGCGTTGACTTTTGTCGGCATCAGGCGCGGGCCGCATCGCGCGCGGCCCCTTTTTGCTCTGCGCCTTGATTGACTCCATAATGTCACCATGACGAATAGTGAAGCGAAGCCGGCGCTGCTGGCGCTGGAAGACGGGCGGACGTTTCGCGGGCGCTCGTGGGGGGCCGAGGGCGAGGTGTGCGGCGAGATGGTCTTCAACACCTCGATGTCTGGTTATCAAGAGGTGCTGACCGATCCGTCTTACGCCGGGCAGATCGTGTGCATGACCTACCCGCTCATCGGCAACTACGGCGTCAACGCGGCCGACTCGGAATCAGGCCGCCCGTGGGTCGAAGGGTTCGTCGTCCGCGAGGCGAGCCGCACGGCCTCGAACTGGCGCTCGGAAGAGACACTTGACGCCTACCTGAAACGTTGGAATATCGTCGCCGTCGATCACGTGGACACGCGCGCCCTCGTCCGTCACATACGCGACCGCGGGGCGATGCGCGCCTGCCTCTCGACCTCTGATCTCGATATGGAAAGTCTGATCGAGAAAGCCCGCGGCTCCGCGCCGATGGAGAACCGGGAACTGGCAAGTGTCGTCACTTGCGAACGTCCCTACACCGTGCCGGCCGAGGGCACGGAGCATTTTCACGTCGTCTGTTACGACTTCGGCGTTAAGACAAACTCTTTGCGGGAACTCGCGCGGATGGGCTGTCGCGTCACGGTCGTGCCGGCTCTGACCCCGGCGGCCGAGGTGTTGGCGCTCAAGCCCGACGGCATCTTTCTCTCGAACGGGCCGGGCGATCCGGCCTCGATGACCGAGGTTGTCGAAGAGATCAGGCGCGTCGCCCGGTCGGGCGTGCCGACGTTCGGCATCTGCTTCGGCCACCAACTCTTGGGCCGGGCCTTTGGCGGCCAGACCTACAAGCTGCGCTTCGGTCACCGCGGCGGCAACCAGCCCGTGATCGATACGCACACCGGCGTCGTCGAGATCACCGCACACAACCACGGCTTCGCGGTTGACGCCGCCACCCTCCCGCCCGAGATCGAGGTGACGCACCTCAACCTCAATGACGACTGCGTCGAAGGGATGCGCCACCGGCAGTTGCCGATCATCTCCGTCCAGTACCACCCTGAAGCCGCGCCCGGCCCACACGACGCCGCGCACCACTTCGGCCGCTTCATCAAGTTGATGTCCAAAACCCAAAGTCCAGAGTCCAAAGTCTAAAGGCAAAAATGGGCGTGCGCTTAAACTCTTGGCCGGAGACAGCCAAGTAGGACGCGCGTCGCCGGCCCACCGTCAAAATCAAGCGCTGACTTCTGTCGGGGGGCTTTGGACATTGGAGATTGGACTTTGGACTTCTGACTTTGAATCCGTCGTGGTGACGGCCTGCTCGGCCGGCTGCAACAGATCGGCGACGAGGCCGGTGCTGCCGCGGTGTTCGAGCCAGTGACGGTAGGTAACGGAGACGACGGCGACGACGGGGATCGCGAGGAAGATGCCGGCGAGGCCCGCGAGTTCTTCGCCGCAGAGGATCGCGAGGACGACCGCGAGCGGGTGGAGGTGAATGCCCTGCCCGATGATGCGCGGGTAGATGACGTAGTCGTGGACGACGCGCAGCACGCCTAAAAAGAGCAGCACGAGAACCGCCTTCGACGGCGAGCCGAAACTGGCGACTATGGCCGCGAGGATCGCGACGGCGAGCGGCCCGGCCAGCGGGATGAACTCGAACAGCCCGGCGATGATGCCGAGCGCCAGCCAGTAGGGCACGCCGATCAGGAAGAATCCGACGCTGCAAATTACGCCGATCAGCAGGCAAGCCGTGAGTTGCGCGCGGATGTAGGCGGCGAGCGTGCTGTTAACGTCTTGAAAGAGTTCGTCGCCGCGCCACCTGATGCGCCCGCGCGGCAGCAGTTGCAGGGCCGAGCGGCGGAAACTGTCCGCGTCCTTCAGCAGGAAGAAGGCGAGGATCGGGATCAAGATCAAATAGGGCACGTAGGCGATGGCGGTCGCCACCAGCGTCGGCGTCTCCTCCTGCAAGTAATGGCCGACGCCGTTGAAGCCGTCCGTCATTAAGTTGTTGATCTTGTCGCGGATCGAGATCGGCAGGTTCAGGCTCTCGTAGTAGGTGTTAAGGCTGGCGGCGCGCGCCCGCGCGCTGGTGAGGTAGGCCGGCGAGTTGCTGGCGAACGCCGTCATCTGGCGGCCGAGGCTCGGGATCAGCAGGTAGAGCGTGACGCCGAGCGAGCCGAAGATGAGCACATAGACGACGCCGATCGCGGCGGCCCGCGGCACATCGCGCTCACGCCCGCCGAGGCGCAGCGGGCGGTGGACCATCTCGACGAGCGGCGCGATCAGGTAGGCGAAAAAGACCGACAGCACGACCAATAGGATCACGCCCTTCAGCCAGTAGACGATGAAGAGCGTCGCGATCACCGCGAGGAGCAGCAGGATCGCCAGCAGGATCAGCCGCAGGATCGCGCGCGTCTGCATCCCGGAGGCCTCGGTCGCCGCGACCGCCGCCGTCTCCGCGGCCCTGACCACCTCGGCCTTTTTCTCCTGCTGCGCGTTGTCCGCTTCGTTCACTATGTTAGTTGAAGGCGAAAGGCGAAGGGCGAAAGGGGAAAGTCAGGACACAGCTTTGCTGTGAATCAATTTCATTAAATTCACGCCGCAGGCGTGTCCTCAC
>JBOGOY010000160.1:0-7362 GCA_050748185.1 Pyrinomonadaceae bacterium | reverse complement strand
CGGCAGCATCTACGCGACGGTCGTGCAGCAGCCTTACGAGTTCGGCTATCAAGCGATCAAGCTGATGTCTCAATATGCGAAAGGCGACCGGAGCGTGATTCCGGCGGCCAAACAAATCTTCGTCCCGACGCTCGTCATCAAGCGCGACGGCATCGAAGAGTTCCAACGTAAGATCAACGGGTTGCGCGGCAGAAGTTAATCAACAAGGCGAAAGAGCCATGACGGGTTGCAGGTGCTCACTTGTGCCCCGTCACAAGCGCATGGGTTTTTACCCGGCATACGGGTTTTGACGATGACTCAGATTCTCAAAATGCAGGGCATCGAGAAGCGCTTCGGGGGCGTGCACGCGCTGAGGGGCGTGGATTTCGACATCGAGGCGGGCGAAGTGGTCGCGCTTGTCGGCGAGAACGGCGCGGGCAAGTCAACGCTGATGAAAATTCTCGGCGGCGTGCACCAGCCTGACGCGGGAACCATCCTGATTGACGGCGCGCCCGCCGAGATTCACTCCGTAGCGGATGCCATCAAGCACGGCATCTCCTTCATTCATCAGGAACTGAACGTGCTCGACAATCTCGACGTCGCGGCGAACGTCTTTTTAGGTCGCGAACCGGTGCGCGGCGGCTTTCTCAATTTGATCGACCGCAAACGCATGTCCGCGGAGACGCGGGTTTATCTGGATCGTCTGGGATTGAACGTCGCGCCCGACACGCCGCTCAACCAACTCTCCATCGCGCGGCAACAGATGGTCGAGATCGCCAAGGCGCTGTCGCTGAAAGCACGCTTGCTCATCATGGACGAGCCGACATCGAGCCTGACGCTGACGGAGACGGATCGCCTGCTCGAACTCGTCAAAGAGTTGAAGTCGCAAGGCGTCGCCATCATTTACATCTCGCATCGCCTGAGCGAAGTGGAAGAGATTTCGGATCGCGCGGTGGTCTTGCGCGACGGCGCAAACGCCGGGAGCCTCGCGCGCGAAGAGATTACGCATGACCAGATGGTCAAGCTGATGGTCGGGCGCAATCTCGACAATTTCTATCGTCAGCCGACGGGCGCGGTCAGTTCCGGCTTTTTACAAGTCGAGCGTCTGTGCACGAGCCGTTACCCGCGGCAGACGATCTCCTTCTCGGTCGGCCAAGGCGAGATTCTCGGCTTGGCCGGACTCGTCGGTTCGGGCCGGACGGAGGTGGCCGAAACGATCTTCGGCATTGACGACGCGAGCGATGCACACATCACGCTTGACGGCGTGGCGCTGCGCGTCCGCTCGCCACGCGACGCTATCAAATACGGCATCTATCTCATCCCCGAAGATCGCCGCCGCGCCGGGCTGATCACCGACATGATGATTAGGGAGAACGTCACCTTGCCCGCGCTCGGACGTTACGCTTCGGCGGGACTCGTCTCGTTCGACCGCGAGCGCACGGCCGCCACCGAGGTCTGCCAAAAACTGAACGTCAAAATGCCGTCGGTCGAGGTCGCCGCCGGGAACCTGAGCGGCGGCAATCAGCAGAAGGTCGTGCTGGCGAAATGGCTCTCGCTGAACCCGAAAGTCCTGATCTTTGACGAACCGACGCGCGGCGTCGATGTCGGCGCGAAAGCGGAGATTTATGATTTGATGCGGCAGTTGGCCGGGGCCGGGGTGGCGCTCCTGATGATCTCCTCCGACATGGAAGAGATCTTGAACGTGAGCGATCGCATCGCCGTGATGCACGAAGGCAAGCTGACCGGCATCCTCGAGCGCGAAGAATGCACGGAGGAAAATGTCATGCGTCTGGCCGTCGCTTCCGCCGCCGCTGCATAGGGCTTGAGCGGCTTGCGGGAGACCTGTCATCTAACCGGGCTTGCCAAGTCTGTTCGTAGGTTAGCGCGGGCGACGTTTCATCAATTTTTCGTCAGGCGTCGAACTAAAACATCCGCCCCCAATGAAAAAGTGAAAAAAGAACTCGGAACATTTTTACTGCTCGTGGCTCTCTGCATCGTCGTCGCGATTTTGAACCCGCGCTTCCTCGCCGGGGCGAATTTGCAGAACATGGCGCGCCTCGTCGGGGCTTACGGCATCTTCAGCATCGGGCTGGGGCTGGTTATCATCACGGGCGGCATCGACCTGTCGGTCGGCTCGGTCTTCGCCCTGCTCGGCGTGCTGCTCTCAATGATGCTGACCGAGTGGGGCTGGCCGGGCGCGCTCGCCGTCGTCGCCATCGTCGGCATCGCGGCGGGGTTAGGTGCGTTGCACGGCCTGCTCATCACGAAACTTAATCTGCAACCCTTCATCGTCACGCTCTGCGGGCTCCTGTTCTACCGGGGCGTGGCGCGCTTCATTGCCAACGACGAGACGAAGGGTTTCGGCAATGCCGCCGGGTTCGAGACGTTGCGCGATGCCGCGACGGGGAGCCTCTTCGGCGTGCCGACGCCATTCGTGATTCTCATCATCATCAGCGTCATTATGTGGTTCGTGCTGCACCGCTCGGCCTACGGGCGCTACCTCTTCGCCGTCGGGCGGAATGAGACGGCGGCGCGGTATTCCGGCATCAACTCCCGCAAGATCATCGCCAGCGCCTATATCATCAACGGCGTGCTGGTCGGCATCGCCGGAATTATTTTCGCCTTTTACACCAACTCGATTTCGCCGTCATCGCACGGCAACTTCTTCGAGTTGTACGGCATTGCGGCGGCGGTCCTCGGCGGTTGTTCTTTGCGCGGCGGCGAGGGTTCGATCATCGGAATTTTGATCGGCACGGCGCTCCTGCAAGTCTTACAGAATCTCGTCAACCTGCTCGGCATCCCCAGCTCACTCAATTTCGCCGTGATGGGCGGCGTGATCCTCGTCGGCGTCATCGCCGATCAAATGCTGCAACGGCGCACGGCCAGAGCGTGAGGGAAAAGTCGGCATGAAGCTTCTCGGCACACCCCGGCGACCGGCAGGTTCGACAAAGACGGCAGGTTCGACAAAGACCGGCACGCGCGCTCGGATGCCCACGCCCTTGCTCGTCGGGCGCTCGCGCGGAAGAAGCGTCTATTCTACGAACGACTCGATCAACTGACGCTTGAAATTCTGTTAGGCGTTCGCTGACCCGCCCGCCACCTCTCGCGTCGGCGGGATGTATGTCGCGGGCAAGGAGAATCTTGATGTCTCATCCCCACAACCACAATCCCGGCACCCTGAACGTCGCCTGTGTCCAGATGCACTGGGCTAAAACGATTGAGTACAACGTCGAAAGAACAAAGCACTATATTCAGACCGCCGCAGAGGCGGGAGCGCGTGTCGTCCTCTTTCCCGAGGCAAACCTGACGAGCTATTACTTCCCTTACGTGGTCAAGCTTGAGCCAAAGGCCGTCGAGGAAGCTCTGGAACGCGCGTGCGCGGCGGCGGCGGCGGCTAACATGTGGGTGATCGTCGGGACCATCAAAAAAACCCCTGATCGTTTCTTAAATCTCATGCATGTCATTGATCCCGCGGGAAAGATCGCGCACGAGTATGCCAAAATCAATACGGCCGGACGTGATGAGAAGAAGTATTGTCGCGGCGGCGACAAGTTATCACTGTTCGAGATCGACGGAATTCTTTGCACGATGGTCATCTGTCGCGACGGCAGACACCCGGAGTTATACCGTCTCCCGGCGATGGCCGGGGCGCAAGTGCTCTTCCAACCGTCGTGCAGTTCGGATGAGATCGAAGCGGTGGCTTGGAAGCGCATTTCCGGGCGGGCGCAGCAACCCGTCGGCCCGAACACGAAAATCTTCCATTGCGTGGCGAACACGGTCGGCCAGTCGCCTGACGGAAAGCAGACCTCCAGCGGCGCTTCATTTATCCGCGAGCCGAACGGCATCCCTCTGGCCGAAGCTGGTTATTATCAGGAAGAGATGATCACGGCGGTGCTGGACATCTCGCATGCCGACCGGTCATACATCATCGACAGCATGAGTAATCCGCCGTTCCTCAGCAAGTACTGGAAGGAAATGGTCGAAGAGATGAAAGCGCGGGCGGGATTACCGAATGAGTGAAGCCGCGCATCTGCTTCTCACCGAACAACTGCTGACCCGGCCGAGTCTGTTTTTTGGCATCTTTGCGTACTCATTCGACTGGGCGCGCAATCAGCGAGCCTTTCATCGAGGACTCGGATGGTTTCCCCGGTTCGCGCTCTCCTCGCTCCGCCTTCCTAGCCTCGCGGCAGTCCCGACACCGCTTCGGCGGAGTGAAACCTCGCTCCCGATAGTAGGCCTGCTCGCCGGCGCTGAAGACGAAATCGCGCCCGCAGTCCACGCAGGTGTTGAGTTGGGCCTCGCCGTCCGCCCCGGCAGCGGCTCTCTCCGGCCGCTCTTCGCCCCGTCGGTGATTCTCCTCGCGACTATCACTCGCCTTCGCCTTGTGCATCGCCTCGTAATTCCGGAGACGGCGCCGCGCCACCTTGTAACTGACGCCCAACAGATCGGCCACTTGCTGCAACCGCTCGCGGCGCTCGCCCGTGCACTGCTGGAACATTCGATGGACTTCAACCCATGTAGCGATCACTTCCGGCGTCGCCTTGCTCCCTACTTCTTTCACTCCCAGTACCTCCCTCGCCGCCAACTGCCGGCTACTCGACCTCGTTCGGCGCGGTGCCGACGCCGCCCGTGTGCGTGAAATCGCCGCCCGCGCCGTGGTGCGTCGAGGTCGCGCCGGCAACGTCACCTGACTCGGTGAGGTTGAGGCGCGGCAGGGGCGCTGCCTGATTCCGCTCGGTGCCCGCGCCCGGTTCACCTGTCGAGAGCCCTTCGTCGCCGGCCACGCCCACGCCGGGGTGTTCCAGTTCACGAGGGTTCAAATTCTTGTCGTCGTCAGTGTTAGTCATTGCTTGTCTCCCTGTCGGCCCGGCGACTGCATCGCCGAGGTTCGATGGCCTCCCGCATCAGTGGCACGTCCCCCCTTACGCTAATGACGACGCGGCCCGCAAACCTCTCACGGATGTACCGCTCAGAGACTTGGGGTGACCTCCTTCGTGGTCAGCATGTTCATGGTGACGCTTATACAGTCCGAATAAATATTAAGCAACGATAATTTTTATTCACCGCCCGTTGACCATTCCATTCGAGCAAACTGCACGGGACCGTTCAAGCTGCTGCCTTCAACCTGACTGCATCGCCCAGCGGGTCCAATGCGCGTTCTCGCCTCTTTACCGAATTGCCGCGAAATATCGATCTTCGCGCGCAGATTTCTTTGGGCACGAGGTTTGAATACTTACTCGCGTGAAGGCTTTGGCTCCGCACAGCCACGGGCCATCACGACGGTTGGAGGCTCCTCCGCCTATTGGGTGTGGGAGGCGGAGTCTCCAACCTCAATTTCTACTTTTATCGAGGAGCCCTGAATGCGCCGACCCGTTACGCACGAAGAATTGCAAGAAGTGGAACTGCGGACTAAGGGCGAGACCACGACGCTTCGCCGCTGGCCGGCCGAAGTTATCGAGGCGTGGCTCGCGGCCGAAGTGATCCGCCGCGGCGACGAACGTCCGGCGTTGCGACGCGGCAGGCAACAAGCAAAATAAGTAGTAAGAAGAATTCAGACGGCTTTGCATCTTGCCCTAATATCGGTTAGCAGATTCTACTCGTCAGTGATTGATGGGACACGCGCCGACTACGCCTCGGCGCATATATGCAAATATAGAACGGCCGCGAGGGCGGCTCGTTTGCCATCATGCACCCTTGGCTTCACCTGAACGCTAGTCACATCTCGGGTCAGGCAGACGTTCACGATCCCACCGCCCCGCGTCCATTGATTCAGCCTTTTACCCCGCCGTCCGTCATCTAAACCGCCGCACCTTCCTCCAGCCGCACCTTCCAGCCGCATTTGCCCCATCCGCCGGCCCACTTCCATGAGGAAGTCAGAACCGAGTAGCCGTCCGACTTTGGGGACCAACGCCCACTGCTCTCACGCGAAGTGTCCGCGCACGGCATCGCGCTAAAGTGGTCAGCGTGCCCGTCCATCCGATTCGTCATCCCCCGCGTCGGCGAAGGGCGGACGCGGCTATAACTTTTAATGGTGTTGGTTAGGACTCGACTTTATGCATTTTAGGTCTTTGAAAAAGTAACGGCAGGCCGCGTAAGCTGAGAAAGACAACTCCGCCAAGAGAGGTCTTTCTGATGCCGACACTGCCTGCCGAACTGCTGAACTTGATTGTAGCTTTCGCGCCCCTGCTTTCCAAGCCCGTCTTCCAGCACGCGCAAGTCCTCGCACTCGGCGCGTTGCTGGCACGCGGTAAACGCACCGTCACGGCGTGCCTGCGCGTGCCGGGCTTGAGCGCTGAGAAGCATTTTCAGAACTATCATCGCGTCTTGAACCGCGCTGGATGGAATGCGCCGGCAACCAGTCGCATCCTGCTCGGCCTGTTCGTCGCGTTGCGGCCGCTCTCGAACGCTATCGTCCTCGGGGCCGATGACACGATTGAGCGGCGGCGTGGCCGCCAGATTAAGGGCATCGGGTGTTATCGCGATGCGGTGCGCTCGTCGCGCCAACCTGTCGTCAAGTGCTTCGGGTTGAAATGGCTCGCGGTGCTGCTGCTGGTCAAGCTGCCGTGGAGCCGTCGGGTGTGGGCCTTGCCCTTTCTGACCGTCTTGTGTCGCGCCAAAGATCAGCAGCGCCCGCAAGAAGCGCACAAGACGACGATTGACCGCCTGATGATCTGTGTGCGGACAGGCGGAGTGTGTACAAATTCCCGGCAAGGTACTGGACCATTTGTTTTCCTGCCTTGCTCTCGCGGCTTAATTGGATAAAGTCGAGTAGGAAGCTTATGACTTAATTACGTGGGGGGGCCAAGTCGCTAAAAGGATTGCGGGAAGGGCGTCGGGTTCAACCACTTGATACGCATCCGGTTTCGAGAGCAATTTTCAATCTGACGGATCGGAAGCGTGTTCGTAAAAGGCGTGGCCGTTATATCTACATCTAGGCAACCGTCAAACCGGGAGACGGCTTCACCCAACTCATCGCACCAACGACCTCCGCCGTTGGCAGTTAAGCTGAACCTTAAAAGGCGTGATGTTTTACTCCTGCTTCGCTTCCTGATGACCCGTCTGATCTTTCTGGGCCGCATCCCCGATGACGCCGTATTGCAACAGCTTGCGGTAAAGCGTCCGGCGGGCGACACCGAGGGTGGCGGCGGCTTTACTCTGACACTTACCACTGCGCTCATACACATGCATGATGTATGAACGTTCCACTTCCGCTAGTGAGGCGTTATCGGGCAACCAAGTGCGGACCTCAGGCGCGGCGTGGGGATGATGAATGAGCAGGGTGGGTGGCAAGTCGTGGACGGTGAGTTCCGCGCCGCTGCCGATGACGAGCGCGTATTCCACGACATTCTCCAGTTCGCGCACGTTCCCCGGCCACAGGTAAGC
>JBOGOY010000159.1:0-7374 GCA_050748185.1 Pyrinomonadaceae bacterium | reverse complement strand
GCATCGAGCGGCGCATCAACGTCCATACCCTGACCGGCCTGCCCGCGTACGCTCGTTTCATGCGCGAACATTCGGAAGAGGCGCAAGCGCTGTTGAAAGACCTGCTCATCAGCGTGACGAATTTCTTCCGCGACGCAGAGGCGTTTCGCTCATTGCAGTGGAATATCATCCCGCGGCTCTTCGCCGGTAAAGGGTCGGGCGATTACGTGCGGGTCTGGGTGGCGGGCTGCGCGACCGGCGAAGAGGCTTACTCCATCGCGATGCTGCTCGCGGAGTACAGCGCGAACATCGCCAACGCGCCGAGCGTGCAACTCTTCGCCACCGACATCGACGAGCCGGCCGTCAGCGCCGCCCGCGCCGGCTTTTACAGCGACACCGACATCGCGGACGTTTCGCCGGAGCGACTGCGTCAATTCTTCGTCAAGGAAAAGGGCGGGTATCGCGTCAGACGCGAGTTGCGCGAGATGGTGCTCTTCGCCGTCCACAACCTAATTAGAGACCCGCCCTTCTCGCACCTCGACATGGTTTCCTGCCGCAACCTGCTGATTTACCTGAACCGCACGGCGCAGGAGCGCGCGATGGAGGTCTTTCATTTCGCCCTCAACCCCGGCGGCTACCTCTTCCTCGGCTCGGCGGAATCGGCGGAAGGCGCGGGCGATCTGTTCCTCGCGGTGGAAAAGGACGCCCATCTTTATCAAAGCCGCGTCGCCTCACGCGCGCCGCTCCCGCTCCCCGACGTTATTGCCGCCTCTCAGTTCGACCGGCGGCCGAAGGAGGAGGGGCAACAGGAAGAGAGCGCGTACCAGCGGCCCTCCACATCGATCTGCACCAGCGCCTGATCGAGCGGTACGGGCCGCCTTCGGTTGTCATCAACGAAGAACACGACATCGTCCACCTCTCCGAGCGCGCCGGGCGGTACTTACTGTTCGTGGGCGGCGAGCCGACGCACAACCTGCTCCGCGTCGTGAGGCCCGAGTTGCGTTTGGAACTCCGCACCGCGCTGCATCAGGCCGTGCAAAACAATTCCAACGTCGAGGCGCGCGACATTCCCGTGAACCTCAAAGACGGCCCACATCTGGTCAGCCTGCACGTCCGGCCGGTGCTGCGCGCCGAGGACACGGCGCGCGGCTTCATCCTCGTCGTGTTTGAGGAAAATGCTGCGGCGGCGGGGGCGGACGAGGAACCGCCGGGCGCGGCGGCCGAGCCCATGGGTCTCCTCAAGCCGTTGACGCACCACCTCGAAGACGAGTTGGTACACACGAAAACGCAGTTGCGCGCCAGCATCGAGCAGTACGAGACGCAGACCGAAGATTTGCGCGCCGCCAACGAAGAGTTGCAGGCGTCGGTCGAGGAACTGCGCTCGTCGGCCGAAGAGTTAGAGACGAGCAAAGAGGAGTTGCAGTCGATCAATGAGGAGTTGCAGACCGTCAATCAGGAGTTGAAGATCAAGATCGAAGAGTTGAGCCAGTCGAACAACAATTTTCAGAACCTGATGAACTCGACCGACATCGGCACCATCTTCCTCGATCGCTCGTTCCGGGTGAAGCTCTTCACGCCGCGCGCGCGCGACCTCTTCAGCCTCATCCCGACGGACACGGGCCGCCCGCTCTCTGACATCAATAACCGGCTGGCGGACGTGGACTTAGTGGGAGACGTCAAGCGCGTGCTCGATCGGTTGCAGCCCGTCGAGCGCGAAGTGCAGACGCGCGAAGGGCGTTGGTATCTGCTGCGCCTGCTGCCCTACCGCACGGCCGAAGACCACATCGACGGCGTCGTCATCACGTTCATCAGCATCACCGAGCGCAAAGAAGCTGAAATCGTCCAGCAGCATTTCCGCTCGCTGTTCGAGAGCGCGCCCGGACTCTATCTCGTCCTCGAGCCGAGGGATTATCAGATCGTGGCGGTGAGCGACGCTTACCTGCGGGCGACGCTGACCGAGCGGCATGAACTGACGGGCAAAAAGCTCTTTGCAGCTTTCCCGGACAACCCGGCTGATTCTTTGGCCGACGGCGTGCATAACCTGAGCGCTTCGCTCGAACGAGTGAAAGCTGAGCGACGGGCCGACGTGATGGCGGTGCAGCGCTACCCCGTTCCCCGCCCCGCGGCCAAAGGCGGCGGCTTTGAGGAGCGTTGGTGGAGTCCGGTCAACTCGCCGGTCTTCGGCCCTGCCGGGGAACTCGTGTACATCATTCACCGCGTCGAGGACGTGACGGAGTTCATCCTGCACCGGCAAGCCGAAGGCCGTGAGGTCGAGGGCAAGCAACTACTCGATAAAGCCGGGCCGAGCACATGGAGGCGGAGATCGTGCTGCGCGCACAGGAATTAGAGAAGGCGAACGAGCGCCTGCGCGCGAGCGAAGAACGGATGCGCCTGCTCGTCGAAAGCGTGACCGACTACGCCATTTTCACCGTCACGCCCAACGGGTTGATCGATACGTGGAACGCGGGCGCGGAGCGCATCTTCGGGTATGCCGAAAAAGAGATCGTGGGGCAAGCGGCGGCCGTCCTGTTCACGCCGCAAGACCGGGTGCGGGGCGTGCCCGAGCAGGAGTTGAAGACGGCGGCGGAGAAGGGGCGGGCGTCGGACGAACGCTGGCACATCCGCAAAGACGGCACCAGCCTTTACATGAGCGGCGTCGTCTCGCCGATCGGCGACGGCCAGCCGCGGGGCTTCGTCAAAATCGCGCGCGACCTCACCACCCAGAAGTTGATGGAGGACGAGTTGCGCCTCTCGCACGACGGCTTAGAGTCGCGCGTCCACGAGCGCACGGGCGAGTTAGAGCGTTTGAACGAAACGCTGCGGATGGAGATCGGCGAGCGCCGGGCGATGGAAGAGCGGGCACGCGAACTCGTGCGGCAACTCGTCACAGTGCAAGAGGACGAGCGCCTCCGCATCGCGCGCGATCTGCACGACCAGATGGGGCAGCAACTGACCGCGCTGCGGCTCAAACTCGCGGCGCACAGAGAGTCGTGCAAGGACGACGTTGAAATGTGCCGCGAGGTGGACGAGATAGAGTCACTCGCTGGGCAGCTCGACTCCGAGGTTGACTTTCTCGCGTGGGAATTGCGGCTCGCCGCGCTCGACGACCTCGGGCTGCCGGTCACACTCGCCAACTTCGTGCAGGAGTGGTCACAGCATTTCGGCATCCCCGCCGAGTTCCACATCGCCGGCTTAGACGCGACGCGCTTCGCGCCAAACATCGAAATCAACCTCTACCGCATCGCGCAGGAGGCGCTCAACAATGTCTCCAAGCACGCGCAGTGCAGCCGCGCGGACGTCATCCTCGAACGCCGCGACCAGCAAGTCGTGCTCATCATTGAGGACAACGGCCGCGGCTTCGACCCGAACATGGAGAAAACTCCGACCGACAAAAAAATCGGCCTCATCAACATGAGCGAGCGCGCCGCGTTAATCGGCGGCACGCTGGAAATCGAAACCCAACCGGGCGAAGGCACGACCATCTTTGCGCGCGTCCCCATTCGTCCGGAAGACGCGCGGGCCGAGGGCGAATCACCGGCATGAAAAAACGAGAGTCGCCGAAAGGCGCGGGTAAACTGCGCGTCGTCTTGGCCGACGATCACGAGATCGTGCGGGAAGGAGTTCGCGCGCTGGTCAACGCGCAGCCCGACATGGAAGTCGTCGGCGAGGCGGGAGACGGGGACGCGGCCATCCGCCTCGCGCTGGAACTGTCGCCGGACGTGTTGGTGATGGACATCTCGATGCCGGGGCTGAACGGGTTGAAGGCGACGGAAAAGATCAAGCGGGCCTCGCCGCAGATGAGAATCCTGACGCTCACGCGCCACGCGGACGCGGGCTTTCTGCAACAACTTCTCCGCGCCGGGGTGTCGGGCTACGTGCTCAAGCAGAGCGCCGTCGCCGCGCTGGTCTACGCCATCCGCGCCGTCGCCGCCGGCGGCGAATATCTCGATCCGGCGATGGCGGGCAAAGTCTTGGATGGCTACCTCGGCGCGCGTCCCGGCGTGCGGCCGGCGTCATCGCCCGGCCTCCTCACCGAGCGCGAGTTGGAAATTCTGCGCCTCATCGCGTGGGGCCACAGCAACAAAGAGGTCGCCGCGCGCTTCGAACTCAGCGTCAAGACCGTCGAGGCGCACAAGGCCAACGCGATGAAGAAACTCGGGATCAACAGCCGCATCGACATCGTGCGCTATGCGTTGCTTCAGGGGTGGTTGCAGGACACCTGAATTGAAAGGATGAAGGATGAAGGCGGAAAGGAGAACACGTGCTTGTGTCTCTTCCTCCTTTTCATCCTTCCGCCTTTCCTTCCCCGTATAGGGGAAATCCCTACGCCCTCTTCGGGCCTTCCCGATACCCCCTCCCACTCATACATGCGATAAAGGCGTCGCCCAATAGACGGTGATGCGGGTAGTGTCCGCCCCCCCGGACCAAAGTGTTACGTCCTTCTCATTCGGTCGTTACGGCGAGCAAGCAGGGGAAAGGGGGTGGGTCCAATCAACTCACCCTTTCACATCTCTGACACCTGATCTCTTCTCCCTTCACAGCAGACGAACAGCGGCGTGCGGCCCGCTGCCCCAAACAAAGGCTCCGCACAACTCTCGCTATGTCTATTCCACTAAACAAAGTACATCACACGGCGGACCTCACCCCCCGGTCCCGGCGCGTGCCGGGCGCCGCTAAGCCGCTGGTGTTAGTGGTGGAAGACCACGACGACACCTGCTTCCTGCTGACGACGCTACTGGAGATGCGCGGCTGCACCGCGGTGGTGGCCGGGAACGGCGAAGAGGCCGTGCGCCTCGCCGAGAGCGTGCGCCCGGACCTCATCCTGATGGACGCCGGTCTGCCGCTTCTCGACGGACTTGCGGCTACGCGCCAGATCCGCGCGAGCATGCTCCCCGACCGCGTGCCGATCGTCTTCCTCTCAGGCCACGCCGAACCGGCCTTCCGCGTCGTGGCGCTCGCCGCCGGGTGCGACGAGTACCTCGTTAAGCCGGTGCGGCTCGAACAAATCGATCGCGTTCTCGACGAACTCTTCGGGCCGGACGGCGGCCCGGTCAAAACTACCTACCCAAAAATGATGAGTGCGGAGAGCTAACGTTGAAGAGTGGCAGACGGCCGGCCGTTCTCGCTTGTCACTCGTCACCATTCTCTCTACGTAAAACAAAACCTGCTGGGCCTGTTCGAACTCGACCCTTCGGGGAAGGTGCTGTATTTCAGGTCTGAACCGCCCGTCTGTTCGGACGACTTGCGCCCGGACCTAACCGGGCGTCACTTCTTCGACGAGGTCGCGTCGTTCGAGAACGCGGACGAACTGCGCCGCCGCATCGGCAGCTTCACCAGTAGCCCCGTCCATGCCGCCAACTTCAACTTCACCTGCCGCTTCGCGAACGGCCTCCTACCGGTGAGAGTCCTTTTGGCGCGCATCCGCGAACGGGCCAACGACCTCCAGACGAGATCGGTGCTGGTCCACATCCGCGAGGCGCGGTAAGGCGACAGGTCAATACTGATGAGCAAGACCTCATCTTACGCTCTTCCGAGAGATGTGCACGCCAACAAGCTGCTGACGGGGCTGCCCGCCGCCGCCGTACCTGCAAGACATAGGGGCTATCGATTACCGCCGGAGTCACCTCACGATCCGCGAACGCCGGGCGCTGGCGGCGTGCGCCTGTGAGTGCTATCAACTGATCGGAAGCGCGGACGCTACTCAACCCCCCACTCGACCAGACGGCCGGGGCAATTTACGACGACATCGGGAACGTGTTTTCAGGTGACGGCGAGGCGCGCATCCGGCTCGTTCGCGCTCGGGGTGGGCAGTTGTCAGTGCCGGCCGTCTGACGCCGTAACGCTTCGTTGGCTCACACGTCGAACTCGCCCCGCCGGAGCGCCCCGGCCAGCCGTTGGATGTCGTCGGAGAGGGCGCGGTCGCGCGTGAGGCGTGGGGCCAGTGCGCGCACCCGCTCGTAAGCGCGGCGCACGCCCGCGCCGGGCTTGAGCGGCCGGCGGTATTCCAGACCTTCGGCGGCGGCGAGCAACTCGATGGCGAGGACCGCCTCGACGTTCTCGACAATCTGCCGCAGTTTCAGCGCCGCCGTCATGCCCATCGAAACGTGGTCCTCTTTATTGGCCGAGGTTGGCAGGTTGTCGGTCGTCGCCGGGTGCGCGAGCACCTTTGCCTCGTTCAACAGCGCGACCGCCGTGACCTGCGCGATCATGAAGCCAGAGGAGGTGCCGGGGTGCGCGGTGAGGAACGCCGGCAGACCTTCGCTCAAGTCAGGGTTGACCAGTCGCTCGATGCGCCGTTCGACGACGTTGCCGAGGTGGACCAATGCGATGGCCGCATAGTCGAGCGCGAGCGCGACGGGAGCGCCGTGGAAATTGCCACCCGAGAGAACTTCCTCGGTGTCAGTAAAGACGAGCGGATTGTCGGTGGCGCTGCCGGTTTCGATCTCGACCGCGCCCCGTGCGTGCGCGAGCGCGTCGCGGGCCGCGCCGTGGACCTGCGGCATACAGCGCAACGAATAGGCGTCCTGCACGCGCGGATCGCCGTCGAGGTGCGACTCACGAATCTCGCTGTCGCGCAGCAATTCGCGCAGGTGCGCGGCGACGGCCTGCTGGCCCGCGTGTGGCCGTGCGCGATGAATGCGCGCATCGAAAGCGACGGGGGTGCCACGCAGCGCTTCGAGCGACATCGCGCCGGCCACGTCCGCCGCGCGCACCACCCTCACGGCGCGTTCGAGCGCGAGCGCCCCGACCGCCGTCAGCGCCTGTGTGCCGTTCAAGAGCGCCAGCCCCTCTTTCGCCTCTAACCGCAAAGGTTCGATCCCGGCCTGCCTCATGGCTTCCGCGCCCGTCATCCGCTCGCCGTGATAGACGGCCTCGCCTTCGCCGATCGTCGTCAAGGCGAGGTGCGCGAGCGGCGCGAGGTCGCCGCTTGCCCCGACCGATCCCTTCTCGGGGACCAACGGCACGATGCCGCGCCCGAGCATCAACAACAGTGTCTCGACGACGACGGCGCGCGCGCCGCTGTAGCCGAGCGCGAGAACGTTGGCGCGCAGCAGCAGCATGGCGCGCGTCTCCTCGGCGGAAAGCGGGCGGCCGACGCCGCACGAGTGGCTGCGGACGAGGTTCAGTTGCAACTCGCGCAGTTCGTCGGGCGGGACGGTGTGCTCCGACAGTTTGCCGAAGCCGGTGTTGACGCCGTACACGACGCGCCCCTCGGCGACGATACGCTCGACCACCGCGCGCGACGCCTCGACTCGCCCACGTGCCTCGGCCGCAAGCGCGACTTCCTCCTGCCCCCGTGCAACGCGGGCGATCTCTTCCAGCGAAAGTTGTTGGCCGTTCAGTTCAAGCATAAAAAGGGGCCGGGGGTTGGGGGCCGGGGGCCAGTAAAGGCAC
>JBOGOY010000158.1:0-7393 GCA_050748185.1 Pyrinomonadaceae bacterium | reverse complement strand
TTGACTCCGCAGTAGCGTTTGAAGTCAACGGGTCGCAACTTCTTTATTTGTTCGTAGCTCATCAAGACCTTTCCTTGTGAGCTACTTGTCGCATCATCTATCAGACTTTTGCAAGAGGTCTAATGTATGAACGAGTGATTCGGTATGGCGCGCTTCGCCCGGCTCGGTCGTAAAGGAGAAAGCGCGCCAACACCAAGAGGCATCGAAGCGCCCCGGCGCTGTCGCGGCAGTGCTGGGCATGAAGCGTCGCTCGCTGATCATCCATCTGACCGGAATGGTATTTATCGTTTATGTTAGGTACTACCCGGATCTCGCTCATCCTCGCAGACGGCCACGAGTTGCTCCGTAAAAGTATCTCCTCCTTCCTTCGGGGCGAGCCGAGCTTCACGGTGCTTGGCGAATGTGCCGACGGCGCCGAGTTACTCGCCGCCGCCGCCCGCCTGCGCCCTGATGTTGTCCTCATCGACGCAAGTTCGCCTGCGCTGAATGGCTTGGACCTCGTCCGAAAGATGAGAGTGTTACCCCAGCCGCCGCGCGTCATCTTCCTTTCGGACGAAGCGGACGGGAGATCCATACGTGCGGCGCTCGACGCAGGGGCCGTCGGCTACGTCAGCAAAAGCGGCGCGGCCCGCAGATTAATTGACGCGATCCGATTCTCGTCGCAAGGCCGAGTTTATTTGTGCCCGGAAATCCGCGCGGCGGCGCACGATAAGCTTATGAACAGTCACGGGTTAGGGGGCATGAACGGTAGGCGGGATGGGGCGGGGCGGGATCTTTACGCCGGGGCGGAAAGACGGCACAGCGACCGGCGGACGCGGGCACAGGTAACGGCGACGTGCCCGCTCACCCCGCGCGAGCGCGAGGTGTTAAGACTGATCGCAGAGGGGCTCTGTTGCAAACAGATCGCCTCATCGTTAGGCATCAGTCAATCGACAGTGATCACCCACCGCAATAATGCGAAGGAAAAACTCGGCGTCAATAATGTCGCCGGACTGATCCGTTGCGCGATTAGCTTCGGGCTCGTTCAAGTCTAAGGGCGGCGCGCTTACTGTCGCTCAGGTAATTGTCAGGCCGACCGAGTCGACCGGCGGGGGTTGCTGGTCTTAATGCAAGCGGCACTTAGCCCGCCAACGCAGGTCCGCGCAATTGGCATGGTCGTAGGCGGCTAATTCAACGCGAGCGGATTCGGACGCGCTGCCGCAGGTCGGAGCAAAAGCGATCTCAAAGAGTGGCTCCCAATGAGAGAGCCCGTCGCAGGAACTTCGACGAGATCGCCGGATTGCAGAATCACGTCGCCCGCCCGACCCTGCTCAATGTCCGTCAAGTTCACCACAAAAAGTTGGCGGGAAGCGCCCTGAGGTAACAGCCGGCGCAGTCTGATCTGCTCGGGTAAGGCATTTGCCTCCATTCCGCCGACACGGCGGACGGCCTCGGTCAAGGTTAAATCGCGGTGAACCGACAGTGTCGACGGGCGCGCGACGGCGCCCATGATGAAGACTGTTTCCGCATCAGGCACGATAATCGCGTCGCCAGCGCGCAACGGCTTTTCGAGTTTAACGCGGCCCGCCTCCACTTCGACTCTCTCATACTCTTCAAAGACATCCGCCTTGTGTGGCGGGCGCAGGCATAATTCCGCGGCACCGCCACGGAGCACGAAGACACTTCTGCCCGCCCGCGGACCGGCCCCGCCGGCGAGCATGAGAGCGGAGCGTACGTCGAAAGTTCCGCGCACGTGAAAACCTCCGGGCCGATGTACCGTGCCCTCAACCATCAGCGGCGCGCGCCGGTATTTGCTGACCTTAATCTCCGCCCGCGTCATCGGTTGCTCGTTAACCTTCGCCCTTAGTTCGCTCTCGGTCATACACGCCACTCGGACCATCACGTTAAGTAACGGCAGTCGGAGTGTACCGCCTTTGTCCACCTGCGCTTCGGCCGCGTCCGGCCTGCCGGCCACGCTAACGCTAATCACGTCACCGGGCGCAATGAATGGTTCAGTCATTAACTCGAACCCTTCCGACGGCGCGCTCGTCTGGGTCGTGGAATGCGGGGAACGATGCGAACCCTGTGCTCCGACTCGCCCGAGCGAGAGAAGCGCTTGGCGCAAGCCGTCGCGCACCAACGCACTTTCAGGCGCGAAGCGTGCGAGGGCAGCCAAGAGGGCGGCGGCCTGTTCGTCATCTCCGCTCTGTCTGAGTGCTTCGGCCTGCCCGACTAAGGCGCGAAAGTTATGAGCATCGAGGCGCAAAACATCTTGGAAAAATTCGCGCGCGCGCTCTGGCTGCCGGCGTGCCTGCTCTGCCCGCGCCAAGCCGAGTAAGGCGTCAGGGCGACGCCCGTACCCGACGGCAACGCCGGCGTAAGCACCGACAGCGCCGGGTGCGTCGTGTGTTTGCAGCATTGCTTCGGCGAGGGCGAGCGCCAGACGTGGCGAGTTAGGACGTGCTTCGTGCGCCCGGCGTAAATGAGGAAGGGCGCGCGCTGACTGTTGCCAAAACAGCGCGGCCTCGCCCGCCGCCCGTTTGTCAGCGAAGCCTCGCGCCGTGTGGATGTCTGGCTGCCCGGGAGTGGGTGGCGTGCCGGACTCACTTTTAGCAATCAGCCCCAACCCCAACGCGGCCACCGCGCTCTGCGGATCGTCGCGTACCAAACGTTCGCAAGCCTGCCGCGCGGTTTTCAAGTCTCCTAAAGCGAAACTCGCGCGGGCGAGTCTTTCCAGCGCCTCTCTCTCGAAGGGCCGGAGGGACAACAAGTCCTGTAGAGCGACGAGTTCCTCTTTAAGTCTGCCAATAGCGTGGTAGGTGTCGGCCAGCGCGAGCAACACTGACGGGTGTTTTGCCGCCCCGCCGGAGGCCGTGCCGAGCACGCTCAACGCCTTTTCCGGCCGCCCCGCGGCCAAGAGCACGCGGGCGCGGTCGGCCAACCCCTGCCCGTAGTCGCGGTTGCGCCCGGCGAGGGCCGTAAAAAGCCTCTCTGCGTGCTCGAAATACCCGAGCGCGAGCCACGTCTCGGCGGCGGCTCGCGGCGCGATCGGGTTATCCGGCGCCAATTTCTGCGCGGCCCACAGAGGATCTAAAGCCTCGTTATACTGCGATTCGTGCCTTAATAATTCGGCGTACAACAGGCGTTCGACCAAGTTGGCCGGACTTTTCGCCAGACGACTCACGGAGCGCTTGACGGCAACGGGCTCGGCGCCGAGGCGCGCCGTCTGTTCGACAAAACCGCGGAGGGCCGCTGCGTTGTCGGGTGCCGTGTCGAAGGCTCGCCGGTATTCGGCCGCCGCTTTAACGGCATCGCCCATGCGGACGAAATGATCCGCCCGCTCGACCATCAAGCCGGCGTCGTGCGGCGCCGCCTTTGACAACTCCGCGTAAATCTTCTCGGCCTCGACATGGCCCGCCGTGGCGCGAGCGAGCAGCCGGGCTAACTCACGTCGGAGTTCCGTATTGGTGGGCGATCGCTCGACGGCGCGCCGCAAAAGCGCAATCTCGTCGCCGAGTTGCCCCACGTCCGACATCGCCGCGTGGGCCGCGGCAGGTAAGGATTGCGCCCCCCCACCGCTGTCCGCCGCTAAGACGCGCGCCGGGGTATTGACGAAAAGTAAGGTGCAGCAGAGCGCCGCGTTAAGCAGCAGTAGTGGCTGACCCATGTGCGAGGTTCCCCCTTGGAAGGTAAAGCGATAGTCGCGGCAGAGAAGAGACGCAGAAGAGACGCACGCGCGCTACCTCCACTATCTCCACTACCGCGCCGGTCTAGTTGAAAAGCCTGTTCTGCACCTTGTAGTCGCTGGCGTTATGCCCGGTGATTTCTTTAAAACTGCGCGAAAAATAATGATTGTCGGAGAAGCCGACGCGCGCGGCGACCTCTTTAATGCTGTAACGACAAGAGGCGAGCAGCCGCTTGGCCTCTTCAATCCGCGTCTGGCGCAGCAGTTGGCGAAAGCTGACGCCGACGTGCCGGTTGAGAATTCGCGACAGTCGCGCCGGGGAGATCGGTAGCCGGCTGGCAACGACGTTCAAATCGAGTTCGGGGTCGGCGTAGTTCTCCGCGACGAAGCGCACAACTTCGCGCACCGTGTCGTAGTTGTCGTCCCTTACTGTGTGCCGACAAGGCGCGAGCGGGAACACCGCCCGCAGTGCGCTCACGATCTCCAGATCGTTCCCCTCGCTGACATCACTGAGGATGAATTCGCCGCGAATCACTTCCTGCCCCTCCCCGCGCTCGTTGACCTCCCGCCTGAGGATCAACATCGGGACGTCCGGGTAGATCAGTCGGAGATCGCTAATGAAAGGCCGGCGGATGGGGAAGCGCGAGACGCCGATCGCAATCAAATTAATGTCGTCTTCATGGTTGCCGGCGAGCCGGTCCGGTTGTTTGGATTTCACGGTACTAACGTGAGATGACGGAACTTGTTTGAGCGCCGCCTGTACATGCTCGCAACAGTCAACCGCCATCATGTGTAATTGCATCTCTCGCCTGAACACTATTCCTTCAACTTCGACCTTCGAGCGCTCGCGAACTTGGCGAGACAGGCTCTTTGAGACAAACCATCATCCCTATAATTCAGCACGGCATGCGTTCAATCCGTTCCACAGGGAGTAGGCGGAGCGGATAAGGACTCATGCGGGAGCAACTTAAGTTGTGTTTTTATTGTGATATAACTCTAAAAAGATGGTGACGATTTTTACATTTCTTTCCGTGATTATACATTGAAAACCCATTGCTTCGGCGACATCCCTTCCTTAAGATATTCCGCTGAGCGTCGCTGTACGGTCAGGCCGACGACGCCATTGCAACCATCCCGAGTCAAATCTACACGGAGTCTTAATGAACAATTTGTTGCGGAGCATCTCGGCCCCTCGCCGAGTCTTGTTGTGTGCTTGTGCCCTAATCATATTCTGGGCCGGCGGTGTCGACCAAATTTCGCAAGCCGGCGCGCCACTACTGCCGGCCAACCCGTCAGGCGCGGCGACGGACGCCGCTACTTCATATTTTGTCCAGCAGGGCGACGAGGTAGTGATCGAAGCCGAACACTTTGACGCCAACATCAGCCGTGCCGGCAAATCATGGATCGGGCGCGCGGATCGCGCCGGTTTTGCGGGCGAGGCGGCGGTGGTCGCCGAAGCGGACACTAACCAAACGATTGATATCGATTACGCGACCAACAGCCCGGAGCTTCAATACCGCGTACTCTTCAACAGGCCGGGCACGTACAACGTCTGGGTGCGCGCCTTGGCGGACAACTACGGCAACGACACAGTTCACGTCGGGCTTAACGGGCAGCCGGTCGCTAGTGCCGCCAAAGTTCAAATGAACCGTTTCCGCAGTTGGAACTGGCGGGCGGACACGCAAAGAATCACGCTGGTGGTCGCCTCTGCCGGCCTCCATACCGTCAACGTCTGGATGCGCGAAGACGGCTTCCGCCTCGACCGCATACTGCTCACGCTAAGTTCGACCAAGCCGACCGGCGTCGGTCCCGTCGAGAGCGTGCGCGTTGGCGGGATGATACCGCCGCCCCCTACGCCGACGCCGACGCCCGCGCCCACCCCTAATCCGACGCCCACGCCAACTCCCGCGCCGACGCCGGCCGGCACGGCTATTGTGACGGTGAAGGTAGTGGACCGCGCCGGAGCCCCGCTGCCGGGGATCATGGCGCGTGTGGCCGACGCCGACAGCACGTGGATGGAACAGCGCCCGACCGATGCCGGCGGACAATTCTTTGTGTCAGTGCCGCGCGCGGGCTGGTACACGGTCTTCGCTTTCAGCCCTCAGTATGAATTCAGCGGCGGCGGTCGCCCGTACATCGAAGCCGGCGCCTCGCTGTCCTTCACTATAGTCGGCACGCCCGTGGGCCAGCCCACGCCCACGCCGACACCTGCGCCCACGCCGACACCGACGCCCGCGCCGACACCGACGCCTGCCCCGACAGTGGCCGCCAACCGGGAGTTTTTCGTCGCCGCTAATGGCAGCCCGAGCGGCAACGGCAGCAGCGAAGCGCCGCTGGATTTGGCGACCGCGCTAAACGCGACCACGAGTCCGGTTCGGGCCGGCGACGTCCTGTGGCTTCGCGGCGGCACATATCGCGGCTCGTTTATCAGCACATTGGTCGGCAACAGCCAAGCGCCCGTCGTCGTCCGCGCGGTTCCCGGCGAGCGCGTCACCATCGATGGCGAGGCCCGCTTCAGCCCGACGCTGACTATCAAGGGCTCGTACACACACTACTGGGGTTTTGAAGTCACTAAGTCCGATCCGAAGCGTGTCTCACAAATGAGTGGCTCGAATCCGTCGGACGTTAGCCGCGGCAAATCGAATGGCATCGACGTCTCCGGCCATCACACGAAGCTAATCAATTTGATCGTCCACGACGACGGCGTCGGAATCGGCTTTTGGACCTCGGCCATCGGCGCGGAGATTTACGGCTGCGTGATCTACAACAACGGCTGGGACGCCCCCGACCGCGGCCACGGCCATGCCATCTACGCGCAGAACAACTCGGGAACCAAGCGGATCGTGGATAACATCATGTTCAATCAGTTCGGCGTCGGTCTCCAGATTTACGGCTCGTCCAACGCCTACCTCAACAACTTCCACATCGAAGGCAACGTCGCCTTCAACAACGGCGCGCCGTCGCGGAGTGCCGGCTATTCGCAAAACATCCTGTTGGGCGGCGGGCGCGTGGCGGAGCGGCCGACACTGCGGAACAATTACACCTACTTCACGCCGTCAACCCGCCGCGGCGACAACAAGCTCGGCTATTCGGCCGGGTGCCGCAACGCCACGGTGGAGGGCAATTACTTCGTCGGCGGCATACCGCTCGTGCTGAAGAACTGCGTCAGCCCCATCATCCGCGACAACCTGATGCAGGGCAATTTCTCAGCACTCTCCGGCCCGTTCCCTTACAACCGCTTCTACGGCTTCGACAACCCGCCGCTCTCGACCGAGGTCTTCATCCGCCCGAACGTCTATGAGCGGGGGCGCGCCCACGTCGTCGTCTACAACTGGGAGATGCTCAACAGCGTCGAGGCCGACATGAGCAACATCATCGAGTACGGCGCGCAGTACGAAGTGCGTAACGCGCAAAACTTCTTCGGGCCGCCCATCCTGAGCGGCACTTACTGGGGCGGCTCCCTCGCGCTGCCGACGAACGGGTTGAGCGTCGCGCGGCCGACCGGTTACGATCTCACGCCGCCCCCGACGGGACCGCTCTTCAACGTCTACGTCGTGCTCCAGAAATAAGCGCGACGCGGACCCATTCATGAAATCAACTGTGCCCGACTGTTGAGGGCTTTACTTCGGCCGGCCGTCTTGAAACGGCGGGCCGAAGTTTTTTTGTAGTGCTCGTGTCCGCCCCGGTCGCGATCAATATTTCAACCTTCTACTCGCGGCTGTGCTACCC
>JBOGOY010000157.1:0-7424 GCA_050748185.1 Pyrinomonadaceae bacterium | reverse complement strand
GTGCGCGAGCGCGTAGTGCGTGACGAGGCTCGTCAGGTGATAGCTCTCGGTCGCCTCCGACCGGAGAAATTTGCGGCGCGCGGGCACGTTGAAGAACAGATCGCGCGCCGCGATGGTGGTCCCACGCGGGCGCGCCGCCGGCTGCACATCACGCATCCGCCCGCCCTCGATCTGGACGCGCGTGCCTTCGGCCTCGGCCTCCGTCTTTGTCACCAACTCGACGCGCGCCACCGACGCAATTGAGGCCAGCGCCTCGCCGCGAAATCCGAGCGTGCCGATGCGTTCCAGATCGTCCGTGCTCGAAATCTTCGAGGTCGCGTGCCGCTCGAAGGCCAGCACCGCGTCGTCGCGCGTCATCCCCTCGCCGTCATCCGAGACGCGCAGCAGGCGGCGGCCGCCCGCTTCTACGTCCACCTCGATCCGCCGCGCGCCGGCGTCGATCGAGTTCTCGACCAACTCCTTCGCCACGGAGGCCGGGCGCTCGACTACCTCGCCGGCGGCGATCTGGTTCGCGACGTAATCCGAGAGAACTCTGATTTTTGACATAAGAGAGTAGTCAGTAATCAGTAGTCAGTAGTCAGCAGCTTAAGCATTTGGGTTTTGCTGATTACTGACTACTGATGGCTGACGGCTTCACAAATACACAATTTGATGATCCGCCGAGCCGAGATCGATGGCGTCGAAGATCCACTTGACGGCGTAGCGGCCGTGGCGCGCGAGCAGCGTGGTGACGTTGAGGTGTCGTTCCTGCAACGACTTCTCTGGGTAGAGGGCGGCGTCGGCGCGTTCGAGTTGGCGGTGCGCGGCGCGGTCACGCAGCATCTGCGCGCGGTGGAAGCGCGAGCGCAGGCCCGTGACTTGTTTCTGAATCTTCTGCCGCCCAGCGGCGAGCGCGTCGGCGAGCGTCGGATCGAAGCCGCGCAACTCCGAGCCCAACTCTCCGAGCGCACCTTCGATGGCCGACTCGGCGCGATCGAAAGCGCGCGCCTGCTCGCGGCCGAGGTGGTGTTCGACGACGCGCGCGACGACGCCGTCGAAACCGGCGAGGAAGTCGGTCAGGTTCAGACCATAGCGTTCGAGCGTGCGGCCGGTGCGGCGCTCGACGATGGTCAGGCTGGCGCGGTGGAGAATGGGCGTCGCGGGGCGTCTGAGCAGCCGGTACACTTCCGAGGTCTGCGCGAAATAGGCGACCTCGGCCGCGCCGCCGTAGTAGGCGACGGTCGGCAGCAGGTAGTCCTGCACGACAGAGCGCAAAGTCACGTTCGGGCTGAAGCGCACGGGCTCGCGCGCGGCCCACTCGGCCAACTCATCGGCCGTGTATTCCGCTTCGTCGCCTTTCGCCTGATACTTCCCCGCGGCGTTGCGCGTGACGGCGGTGCGGCCGCTGCCTTCGAGGTGCAGGAAGAGCGGGAAGGCTTCGGGCGAGGTGTGGACCTGCGCGTGGTAGCCGGCGTCAACGAGCGCGTGGCTGCGCGCGTCGAGCGCCGAGGCGATCTCCGGCGCGCGGCGCGCGGCCTCGGCGTAGAGCGGCGCGGCCAGACGCTTCAGGCGTGGATCGAGCGGGTCCAACAGGACGAGGCCGTGCTCGCCCACGAGCGCCGTGAGCATCCGCGCGAACGCCTCGCCGTAAGTCCGGCCCGGTTGGTAGGCGTCGCGCACGACCTGTTCCAGATCGGGGATGAATTCAGTGCCGGGCAGCACGTCGAACAGCCGCCGGACCACTTCGTCGAGCGACTGGTCCAGCACGACGCCCCCGACCGGTGCGCCTTCGGGGTGCACTTGGTCTCCCACGGAGACGCTGGCGAGCCGCCCGTCGCACGCCGTCACCTCAGCCGCACACACCTCGGGCCAATCGTGATCTTCGGTCGCCATCCAGAAGACGGGCACGGCCTCAGTCCCGCGCTCGGTCAGGCACCGCGCCAGTTTCACCGCCGAGAGCGCCTTGTAGAGCGTGTAGAGCGGCCCCGTGAAAAGTCCGACCTGCTGGCCCGAGACCACCGCGACGGCGCGCGCCGACCGCAACCGGGCGACGTTGGCGAGCGTCTCCGCGCCCGCGCCCCACCCGCGGTTCATCTCTTCGAGCGCGTCGCACACCGCGGCCCGATCCGCGCGGTAGGCGTTGAGCACGCGGGGCGCGCGCGCAGCCAACTCGTGATGGTAACGAATGGCTTCGGGGTAAAACGGGCGGAGCGCCAGAGGATCCTTGAGGTAGTCAAGGAACAGACGCGACTGGTGCGGGACATGCTCGAAAGGCAGCGCCTCGACGCGCAACCCCGCCTCTTGCGGCGTGCTGTAACAGGCGGCTTCTATCGTGCTCACTGCGCTGCTCCTGCTCTGCGGATGACGGCTCTCGATCTCGCTTTTGAGTGTACGGCTCGCGACATTGAATGTTTCGCGCCGGCGACTACCTGTCGGCCGTCGCACGTCACGTGCCCTGCCGGACATCACGGACGCAGTGCGACCATGGCCAGCCAGTCGGGTGACATCCGCACGGTCTTGCCAGACATTGCTTCAGAGACGTTGTTTCGGGCAGCCGGATTATAGCGAGCGGCGGGAAAGGGGCGCAAATCATCAACACCGCGCCGGTGTCTTTTCCACGCACATACGGGTTGACTCCCACGGCGAATGCGTCTATTTTGCCCCTGCTCTTCTTTCGCATTTTCTTAGAGCGCGCCGTCCCACCGGGCGCTGTCGTCAAGACGCTGTTCTTCAGCGGCTGTTTAAGGCTGCATCACCCGAACCACCCCTCGCGCGAATTAGCCAATGTTTCAACGTCACCATTCGCCACGAAGCGTGTCAGGTGGCATCAAGCTCTCTCACCAAGTTCGATACTGAGGCTCGGTGTGGTGGCAAAGATCTGCCGGTCATTTCCCCACGGTCAAGCCGTCGGCGTGGAGTAGGGGGGGGGCAGCCCCGCGGCGCGCGCAGAGCCGCGCACGGCTCCCACGCGGCTTGACCAACCAACGGTCGTGTCTCAGATTTTATGCTGACCGCAATTCGAGCCTTATAAATCGAGGCTTTCACCAACCTCAGCATAAATTGTGAGACACCACCTAACCAACGATGGAGGCTTACGCACATGTCCGCTAATGCTTCTACGCTCAGCGCCGTCACGGTCGGCGCCAAGAAATGCAAACCCTTTCTGCTCGAAGTGATGGTGATGGCCCCCGAGGCCGGGTTCAAGTTTGAAGTCATGGTCGAGAAGGGCTGTACGGCTCAGAACGATGCCGTGTGGAAACTCGTCTTCGACCTGTACAAAAAGATTGAAGGCGAATTCGTCCAGATCGTCCACGTGTCTTTCAAAGCGGGGGACGCGGACGAAACAAATGGAGTTAAGAAGATGGCCCGCGAAGGTGTCACGCCGAAGGCGGCCGAAGTCATCTCGACGGAAGTTCACCCGGTAGCGAAGCGTCTCGAAACCGAAGAGCCCACCCCCGCGCTGAAGAAAGAGCTGAAGGCTAAGATGAAAAAAGCCGTCATCGTCGAACTCGAAGACTGAACAGCGGCGAAGTTCCGCCAAGCTCGGCTGTCGGCGTGCTCCTCACCACGCGGCCCTGCCAGCGGCGGCCTCAACCGGTCAGGCCCGACGAAAGGATGTAGTTATGCCGAAGATCACCGGTCTTGGCATTTTAGTGAAGCTTGTCTTTTTGCCTGTGGCCTTTTTGACAGGGGGATGGTCCGCCGTGGGACAAGACGCCCGGTGCCGGGACGACCTGACCGCCGACGCCGGCTACAAGGTCCGTTCGGTCAGAGTTGAAGCGCGTGGGGGATGGACGCCGCAACTCTCCCTGCCGATCTCCCCCGGCGACGACTATTCGCCCACCCGACGCGCCGCCGCCCACAGGGCCGTGCGCGAGGCGCTCAGGCGCGAGCGCGAGCAGTTAGACTTTGAGCTTGAGAGCCTCGGCGCCGTCTCGGTTCTGTACGTCACTTCATGCGTCAAGGTCGTCCCGGAGGGCGAATGCCCGGCCGCCCCCGCCGGCGGGAATTCCAAGTGCGTCGATGTCGTCGTCGAACCTTTCTACATCAGACTCGACACGCAGAGCGTCGGCTCCAACATTCTTCCCCTCCCGCGCTCGAACCGGCCCACTTTTTACCGACAGACCCCGCCGGCGCTCCTCGCGCTCAAGCCGACTTTCGGGGCCGCCTACGACCGTGAATACGGTTTGTCACAAACGGCCGGCATCTCTCCTAACCTGATCGAACTACCGCGAATACTGAAGGGCGCGCCCGTGTCGCAGCGCAACACGGAACTGACCTTTGACGTGAAGGGGCGAAAATCCCTGAGCGAGACTTTTTACCACGCGCAGACGAAGCTCTCGCTCTCACACAAGAGAGTCGGCGCGCTCGTGGAGAACGTCGCCGCCGAGGGAAGTTTCGTTGCCGATCACCAGCCTCTGGGTGAAGGGAAGTTTTACCGCAACGCCTTCAGGGCCGGCGTCAGCCTGAAGCTGCGGCCGCGCCGCGGACTGCTCAACACTCTCACGGCCGGGGCGAGCTATCGCCGCTCCAATAACAGATTCTTCGGCATCGATGGCCGGGCTGAGTTGGCGACGGAAGATGCCTTCGAGGCCCGCGCACTGTTAGAAGGTCGCGCCGCGGGAGGCTTCGCGCGCGCGGGTCTGTGGTTCGACAGCGGCTCCCCGGAAAAGCCTTTCGACTCTTACCGGCGGCTGGTCGGCGTCGTCGGCTATCAGAAGGAGATTGCCGTCAAGACTAATCAGACGGTGGGAGTCGAAGCCACGCTCGGCGCAGGGCGTTCGTGGGGCAGGGTTGTTCCACGGTACGCCCGTTTTTACGGCGGCAACTGGCTGGGTAATTTTCTCTACGACGGGGCGGACTCGCCCGCCCTGCGCTCCCTCCCGCGCGGGCCGCTCATCCGCAGCTTCGGGGTGGGGCAGGCCGTCGTCGCCGGCAGCCCGTCCGGCAGGGGCTCTTCGGGCGGCGACTCTTTCTGGCACGTCAACGCCAACCTCACGATTCCCATTCCGGCGCTGTCGCGCCCGTTGATCCCCGCCGAAAATGTCTTTGAAGACGAAGACGGCCCCGGCGGGACGTTGAAAGACATTCTGAAGGGACAGGTGCGAACGGCCGAGTCTTTCATCATCACCGAACTCAAGCAGCGCCAGCCCGAACTCTCCGAGCAGGAAGCGCAAGCGCGGGCGCGAAAGATCATCGACGAGATCAGACCCGCTGTCGCGTTCATTGCCGATCAGGCGAACATTTACTCGATCAAGCCGCTGTTGATGATCGACGCGGCGCGGATCGAAAGCCGCGGCTTCCCCGACAATAAGACGCGGCTGGCCTTCGGCGGGGGCTTGCAACTCACCATCGTCGTAGCCAAATTCGAGGCCGGCTACATACGAACCGTGCGGCGCGTCGAGGGTGATCCGCGGGGCAATTTCGTCATGCGTTTGGTCTTCCAGAACCTCTTCTGAATGGCGGTTCGGGCCGGGCGAAAGGTCAGTTTGCCGGGTTGAAATAAAACACGACGCCGTGCGAGGATGATGTCGCTCTGGTTTCACACGACATGAACGACGAACGACTCGACCTCTTAATCATCGGCGCGGGGCCGGCGGGATTGTCCGCTGCCGACGCCGCGGCGCGCGAAGGCCTCAACTATCTCGTCATCGAGAAGGGTCTCATCGCCGACACGATTTACCACTACCCCATCGGGCTGACCGTCTTCTCGACGATCGACGAATTGGAGTTGAAGGCGGGAACGCTCCGGCCCTGCCGCGAAAAGCCTACGCGCGAAGAATTGCTGACGCACTACGTCCGCTTCGCGCTCGACGAGCGGCTGAACCTTCACACGGAAGAGGAAGTGATGCGGATCGAGCGCGACGATGCGAGCGGCTTTGTAGTCGAGTCAACACGCGGGCGTTACCGCGCGCAGCGGGTGCTGATGGCAATCGGCGCGATGGCCCGCCCGCGTCGCCTCAACGCGCCCGGCGAAGAGTTGCCGAAAGTTCATCACCGCTTCGTCGAAGCCTTCCCTTACGTGCGTCAGGACGCGCTGGTCGTCGGCGGCGGCAACAGCGCGGCGGAGGCGGCTTTGTTTTTAGCCGAGGAGGGAGCGCGCACCACGCTCGCCATCTGGCGCGCGGACTGGGAGAACCGCGATCCGAAGAAAGGCGCGATCAAGCACTGGGTCCGCGCACCGCTCGAAGAGCAAATCAGACTCGGGCGGCTACAACTCGCATTCTTCGCCGAGATTGAAGAGATCACCGAGCGCCACATCCGGATCAAACAAGACGATGACACAACCCTCACGCTCGCGAACGACGCCGTCTTCGTCCTCGTCGGCAGCGACGCCGATCTCTCGCTGCTCGAACAACTCGGCGTCGAAGTGGTCCCCTCCGGCTTTACCCGCGTCCCCGTGTACGATCCTGAAACCTACGAAACCAACGTCTCTGGCCTCTACGTCGCCGGCCACTTCACTCACGCCCGCCACATCAAAGAGGCCGTGGCCGTCCCGCGCCGTATTGTCCCACTAATCGCACAAACCTTGCGCGCCTCCGTCGGTTAGTCACCTTTTCCCTGCCTGCCATGCGATAGTTTGTCATTCCCCAGCATCAGGGCGCGAACTCTCTCTGCGGGCGACGCCGGTGCGGTAAGCGGCTTCTTCGACGGCGCGGGCGACCGAGTCGGCGACTCTCTTATCGAAGACGGAGGGGACGATGTACTCGGGGTGCAGTTCCTCGTCGGAGATGAGATCGGCGATGGCTTGGGCGGCGGCGAGTTTCATCTCCTCATTGATGCGCGAGGCGCGGCACTGGAGCGCACCTTTGAAGATGCCGGGGAAGCAGAGGACGTTGTTGATCTGGTTCGGGTAGTCCGATCTGCCGGTCGCCATCACGGCGACGTGGTCGGCGGCTTCCTCGGGCATGATCTCGGGCGTCGGGTTAGCCATCGCGAAGATGACGGGTCGCGCGGCCATCTTCTTCACGTCCTCGACGCCGATCACGCCGGGCGCCGATAGACCCAAGAATACGTCGGCGCCTTGAATCACGTCGCGGATGCTGCCCCGCTCGTTGTCCGGATTCGTGTTCTGTGCATACCACTCTTTGACCCAGTTCATGTGCTCGCGCCGGCCGCGGTAGATCGCCCCGTGCAGATCGCAGCCGACCATGTGCTTGACGCCCGCCGCCATCACGATCTTCGAGCAGGCCACGCCCGCCGCGCCGACGCCGTTGACGACCACCTTCAACTGGTCCATCTCCTTGCCGATGATCTTCGCGGCGTTAATCAGCGCCGCCAGCACCACCACCGCCGTGCCGTGCTGATCGTCGTGGAAGACCGGGATGTCGAGTTCTTCCTTCAGCCGATCCTCGATCTCGAAGCAGCGCGGGGCGGAGATGTCTTCGAGATTGATACCGCCGAATGCGGTCGCGATGTTCTTGATGGTGCGGACGATCTCGTCC
>JBOGOY010000156.1:0-7427 GCA_050748185.1 Pyrinomonadaceae bacterium | reverse complement strand
TGAGATGGTCAAGTTTTGCTGGACACAACCCTCTCGCTACTCACCTCCTTTGTTTTATTGTTAATGTGCCACTCCCGCTCGAACTCGTCGGGAGTTTTGTAACCTAGACTTGCATGCCGCCGCATCCGATTGTCATAGCCTTCGATGTCACTGAAGGTTTCGCTTCTCGCTTGCGGCGTATCTGCAAACACACCGCCTTCAAGCAACTCGGCTTTGTATCTGGAGAACAGACTCTCGGCTGGTGCGTTATCCCAGCAGTTAGCGCGCCGCGACATTGATTGGCGGCATTCACAAGTTTGCCATAGCGCGCGAAAGTTATGTGACACGTCCTGCGAGCCGCGATCCGTATGAACAATCGTGTTAGCTTGGACGCTGCCGCGACTCACCGCACGCGCGAAGGCTGTAATGATTAAGTCTTCCGTCATTCGGTCTTCCACCGCCCACCCCACGATGCGCCGGGTGAACTGATCTTGCCACGTTGCCAGATAACTCCCTTGGCCTGACCGAAGCGGCAAGTAAGTGATGTCGCCAACGATTACTTGACCGGGTTGGTGCGCGGCGTTCTCTCCAGCCAGCAACCAGTTCGGACTCACCTGAGAAGCGTGCCGCGAATCGGTCGGCTGCGGACGAAAGCGGCGTGGGGCGATAGCTTGCAACTTGAGCCTGTGCAGCAACGAACGAACTTGAAAACGTCCGACACAAACGCCCTGCGCCTTCAACTCCGCCGGGATACGGCGCGACCCGGAGCGTCGGCGGTGCGCGGCGAAAACCTCTTTGACCTGGAGGGCTCGCCTGGCTTTCTCGTCGCTCAAGACGTAGCTGTTGCCACTGGCGTAAAGGTGATCGGCACTCTCGGAAACGCGCATGACCCGGCATCAGAGCCGCACTGGAGAGGTTCGCTTCTCTTCGTCAATGAAGTGGTCGCGAACTACCCGCTGCTGCTGAAGATAAGCGCCGCCTTTTTTAAAAGGTCGCGCTCCATCTCCACCTCCCGCAGCCGCTTGCGTAAGGCGATGACTTCTCGCTCCGAGTCGGAACTGGCCGCTACAGTCTCACGCTTCCACCGGTGAAGCAGACTCTCGGCACAGCCCAACTCGCGGGCGCCTGAAGCCACAGATTGACCGTCGTGAATCTTCTTCACGGCTTCGCGCTTGAACTCGTCATCGTATTTTCTCATTCGCTTATGCTAGCGAGAGTTTTGTGTCCGGTTAAATTAGACCACCTCAGCCCGGCAGATTGGGGCTGTCAAGGCGCTCACATCGGAAGCAGAGTGTGAGTTACAATTTGAGCAGTTTGAGACAATCCCACATGGGCATGACAAAGTGAGTGGAAGGAAGCGAAGTTATGAACACTACCGTATTGACAGTTGATTTGCCGGTGAATGTCTCTGAGGACGAAGTAAAACTTCTCCTTGCTATCAAACTCTATGAAGTGGGGAAAGTGTCGCTCGGACAGGCCGCTCAACTGGCGGGTTTTTCTAAGCGCGCCTTCATGGAAGTGTTAGGCCGCTATCAAGTCCCCGTCTTCAATTATTCTCCTGAAGAGCTACGACAGGAGATCGATGCATGAAAGAAGCCGCAATTGTTGATAGCACGTGTTTGATCGGGCTGGAAAGAATCAACCTCTTAGATGTCTTGCCAGCCCTTTTCGATCCCGTGCTGATTCCGCCAGCAGTCGCCAGAGAGTTTGGCACATCCATTTCTTGGCTGAGGATAAAAGCGCCGACTAACCACGCTCTTTTATCTGCTCTCAAATTACTCTTAGACGAAGGCGAGGCGGAAGCAATCGCCCTTGCCAGTGAGTATGGTTACAAGCTTGTGTTGGATGATCGACAGGCTCGCGCAGTCGCTCAGAATCTTGGCCTGCCGCTGATCGGGACAGTTGGAGTTTTGGTGAAGGCGAAACGAGAGGGGATCATACCGGCTCTCAAATCTGTCTTGGACGAAATGGAAGCGAATGGGTTTTATCTCAGGAGCGCGCTGAAAGAAGAAGCGTTACGGCTCGTTGGCGAATGACGCGAAAGGGTGACGAACTAACCGGCAGCGCGCTCTCCGGCGTGCCGCGCAAATATTTTCCCAGTGAACTAGCCAGACTCTATCAATCCTAGCGAACGGCAGCGAAGCAGTATTCGACATCTATGAGGTGGCAGTGCTCTGGAACGGCCAGTGGCTGACAGTTGAGGCCGACGCTGCTGAGATAGACGCGCTTGTTGGCATGGCGATACTTGATGGATGTGTCCTCAAGATCGAAGTGCTGAAGGGCGGCAGCGTAACTCTTGAAGCCTTGCCCTGAGAGGCTCGGCTGTCCCGCAACGAGGATCAGCAAACGCACAGCGAGGGCGCGTGAACTGACACGCAGGACAGGTCTGCTTGCGTATCGGTTCGCGCGCCCTCGCTTGTGGCCTTCTCTGCAAATAAGAAGTGTCAACGAAAGTCGTCGTCAGTCTGACTCGCGCGCCTTCATCGGCACGAGGCTTTCGACCGACTGGTAGATCTGAAGATACATCTGCGTCTCGCGCGGGATGAGCGTGCGCCAAGCAGCGCCGCCGCGGCGGATGTAGAGGGGAAGACGCGCCGGGTTCGAGTTGTAGCCAGCGGCCATCAGATCAGGTTGCGTCGCCCAGCCGGCGCTCATCGCCGCTTGCACTTCGGGGTTCGACGCCAGATCGGTCCACGTCATGTTCATGTAGAGCAGCATCGCTTCGAGCGCGTTGCCGTGGTTCCGCATCCCCAACACGAAGTCGGGATTGAGGCCGATCGCCGGATAGTGCCGCCGGATCATCTGATACGTCCACGGGATCATCTGGACCATGCCGCCCGCGCCCGCCGTGCTGACCGAGTATTTGTAAGTGTCCAACTCGTTCAGCGCGTAAAGAGCGAAGACTTCTTCGTAGACGGCGCGACGATTTTCGGTACGAAAGCGTTGGTGATCGACGTGCTCGACGAGGCACAGGCGCTCGGCTACGTCGATGAGTTGCGGCGAGACGGCGATGCCCTTGTCCTTCAGACGCTTGGCCGCCAAGTCGAGCATCGTGCGGACGTAGGCCTGACCAGTGCGGACCAGTTCGGGCGAAAGCAAAGACGGGTGCGCCGAAGTGTAGTAGGCCATCTCGCGAAAGACGCCGCGCTTCTCGATCGGGTATTCGAGCAGCATCGGGTAGAACTGCCGGCCCGTCAGATCGGAGACGACGACCGCCGTGTTGACGTAGTTAGGCCGCAGGATGCGCAGGCGCAGCGGCGTGCCGAGCGAAGAAGAGAGCGTCAGTTCGTTGTCCTTTTTGAGGAACGTAGTTTTCGGCAGCGTCAGCGTGTGGACCCGCGAAGATTCCGGCTCGACGACCGCAAGCGTCACCCACTCGTGCGAGGGGTTGAGCGCCGTCTGCACGACGCGCGAACGCAGCGAGCGCTGCGCCTCCTGCCGGCGCGCGCGAATCTTGTCGAGCGACATGGGCTCGATGGGCTGCAAGACGACGGGCGCGGCTAACATCGGTGTGACGGTTATCGTCCCGGCCGGCAGGGCGGGCGAGTTCGTTAAGGTCGGGGCCGACGGGATGACGGGCGCCACGACGACCGGCGTCGGCGACGGGGCGGCCGACACGCGCAACGGTGTCTGGTTCGCGGGCCGCGCCGGCGCGGGCGAAGCGACGACACGCGGGCGCGTCGAACTCGGCGTCTGTGTTCCGGTCTGCGCGCTCGCCGCGACGGGCGAGCACAACGCGAGGCAGAGTGGCAATAAGGCTTTTTTAGAAATCATTTCACGGCTAACTGGACTGTGGAATCAACGGCGGGGGAGCCTCTCTAAGATTCACCCTTTCGGTCGCCGGTTGTCAACAGGAATGACAAATTTGAAGGTGACGAGTGACAAGAAAAGTGCGATTCGCGCGGCGGGCCGAGCTCTCGTTATTCGTCATTCGGCGTCCCCTTACTCTCGAAAAAAGTCTCAAGCCCCGACAGGGTGCAAACCGCTCGCCAGCGCAACCGCCTCGGATGTCGTCGCGTCCGGGGTTGCGACTTCGCCTAAAGGCGGCCCCGGCTGCTGCCGACGTTGCAGCCGGAAGTGCGCGGCGAGCAACCGGCCGGCGCTGAAACCGAGGCCCGAGTCGAGTTCCCACAACTCTTCGACGAGAGCGCGCTCGACTGCCCGCCCGAAGGCTTCTTTCAGTTCCGGCCCGAGCGCGTCCATCCGTTCGACAAAAATCACTTCCGCCTCGACGCCGCGCCTGCCGCTCGAAGCTCGTCGGACGTGTTCGCGCAGGCGCTGGCGTGCTTCATCGTGAATCTTTCCGGCGGCCACGACGACCACGTGCGAAGCGTCGAACCCGCCCTGTTCGCCCACCGCGTGGCGCACGTCGGCCCCGGTCCAGTCGCCGTCCCTCAGCAGGAATAGAAACGACTCGCCGGCTACCTCGGCCATCATCCGCAACTCGCCGTCGGCGGAGACTGGACGCGCCGCGATCCGCTGTGCGGAAACGCCGAGCCATAACAGGATCGAGCGCAGGTGCAAACTCGACCATACGCCGTCCTGCAATAGCGTCGCGGTCAGTGAGGTGGGCACCACTACCTCTTCGGACTTTTCTTCGGACAGCGCCGTGCCGCACTCGCTACAGACGGCGTGGCTCGCCGACAAGGTCGAGAAGGCTTCAGGCGAGGGCAGACGGAACAGCGCCCGCCCGTCTTTGCGGCAACTCACCAGAATCTCGCGCCGGACGAGCCCCACTTCGCCGAGCCGTTGCAATACCGCCTCGTTAAAATCTTCGCCCTCCTCACCCTCGACGGACACGTCAAAGCCGCGCCCCTCTTTGTGTGCCTCTTCGAGACGCATGAGGGCACGCCGCGCCTTCAGATTTTCCAGCATCCCCACGGCCCGCAACCAACCCGCGACCATCTCGCCGCGCGCGTTCATATCCGGAGACTCGCTCGCGTTCGCCGACGCAAATCTCTCAAAGCTTTCCGAGCGGCGCGATTCGCGCGTCTGCCAACTGTCATCTTCGGGCACGCCGTTTGTGCTTTCCGGTGTTTGCGTCTCCACACCCAAAGCTTCAGCCACCTGACGGCAGAATGTTACGAGCCGCCCCCGCGCGTCATCCAAGTCCGCACGGTACACGATGCCGGCGCGAACCGACCCGCCGCCGTCCTTGCCTTCGCCGAAGATGAGAAAGTGTGCGAAATCCTGATCGCAGAAGAGATCGCCGGGCATGTAGCTTGTGTCGTGCGGCGGGCCTTGCGCGACGGTGGATTCAAGTTCCGCCGTACCTTCGGAGCCGTGCATCATCAACGCAAAAAGACTCTGGCGCACCGAATGAATGAGCGGCCTCAGACCTGATTCACGTAATTTGCCCAACACGAGAAGGCGGGACGGAGTATCAGCAGAGTGTCTGAGGACTCTGCTTTCAATCTTCAACATTACGGGGGAAGCCTCCTCTCAAACCTCGACGACCAATCCTAACACGGTAGCTTTTTATTTCCGTTTTGATTTTGCCCACACATCCTAACTGTTCATTACTCAAAAGTGGCAGGTAAATGGTGGCAGGTGACAAGAGGTGCGGTCTGCGAGCGACAGTGCGCTACTGCTCCGCGCTGAACAGGCGCGACCACTGGAAAAACCGGTTCGCGGCGAGCACATTCACAGTGTTCGCCTCTTTCTGTCACCTGTCACTTGCCACCTGTCTCTTTAATTAAGTGCATGGAATCAGCCTATATCGTTCATTGTGAAAGATTCTAACTCGTACTCTGCCGTCTTTCGGTTCACTACCATTAATTTAAAGCGCCCTGTCACGAAACAGTCACATTGCCTCTTGTCGCGTCTGTAACTGTTCTGTAGAGTGATTTTGCTGTTAATAAACAGCGCCTTCCTCACGCCTGTCATTACCCAGAAAGCAGTAGCGATTTTAGGAAAGGATTCAGACTCCCCCGGTCTATGTTTGTGCTTAAATCGATCCCCCGCGTTTTGACCGCGTGCTTCGCGCTCACACTCTTGTCGTTCAACGTGAACGCCCAAACCGAACTCACGCATCCGCGCACTACCACTGAGACTTTGAATGCTCGCGGCGCTTCCCTGCTCGAGAACGACGTCTTCCTCATCTCCGAGGCCGAGCCCGCTCCGCGTGTAGCGTTAGCCAAGCCTTCGCTGCTCGCGCCGGCGATGTTGCGCTTCAACCAGATGCTGATGTCGGCCATTGATGGGCGGCTGGGCGCGCCCTACGTGTACGGGGCGCAAGGCCCGCACGTCTTCGATTGCTCGGGTTTCGTCTGGAGCGTCTTTCGCGAGGCGGGCATCCCCTTCGAGCGCGGCAGTGCGCGGGGCTTCTGGGGCAGTTTCCTGCCGGCGGGCGAAGACGAGAGACATCAGTTCGGAACTCTGGTCTTCTTCAATAACCTGAAGCACGTCGGGATCGTGGTCGACGAGCATGGCTTTTATCACGCCTCGACGAGCGAGGGCGTGCGCTACTCACCGTTCAACGAATACTGGTCCAAGCGGATCACCGGCTTCCGCCGCGTGCCGATGCCCGCGGCGCTGCTGGCCGAATAAGAATTTTCCGCGCCGACGGTCGTCCGCCAATTAGCCTAAGAGGCCGCCGCCCCTGATGTGGGGTGGCGGCCTCTTAGGCTTTTTACACATACTGACCGCGGCAGGCTATTTGGCGGGGACGAAGCCGGCGCGGTGCTCATCCGCGTCGCGCGCCTCCCACACGACGACGATCTTCTCGATCGCGATATAACAGGTCCGGTCTTCGTCGTCCTTCAGGTGCAGCACGCCGCCTTCGACCCTCAACACCTCGCCCCGCAAACTCGACGCCGCCCCGCAATGCAAATCAACGCGCCGTCCGATCATCTTCGATAGAAAATCCTGCATCTCGACTTCATCCCCTTCGTAAGTTGTCTCCCCTGAATAGCAACAACTGAAAACTGAAGACTGAAAACTGCCTCTTCACCCTTTACCATTCTCGTCCGACTGACGGAAAGTGATCTGGAAGAGCGGCAGCACCTCCGCATCGTCCTGCTGCGTGCGCTCGAACTGGAGCACGTCGTAATAGGCGCACCGTGGGCGGTTCGGATATTCGCGGCAGACGTTCGGGCGCGCGTGGTAGATGCCGCAGCCGCGCGTCTTGAGATCGAGAAACTGGCAGGTCTGGCCGAGCACCGGATCGGCCTTGCGCTTGAGCACGCGCTCCGTGCCGTTCCACAGTTTCGTGTATTTCCGCGCGGCCACCTCGGGCGTCACGCCGAAGTATTTCGCCAGCCGGTTCAGATCGCGCTTCGTCACCTGCACCCGATCGTAGATCGAGCAGCAGTAGGCCACACACTTGTCGCAGTCGTAAAAAATGCGCGGCTTCTCCGTCGCCAGATTGTTCGCCATGACCTGATTGGTGAATGGCAAATGGTAAACGGCGAATAGAAAAGCTGTCTTTACTCCATTCACCGTTTACC